>JAATFW010000348.1 GCA_015654985.1 Sphingobacteriales bacterium
CTCAAAACCCAGCATGTCTAACGGGAATACTTACCCGGCAATTGCAGTTCCCTGGGGTATGAATTTCTGGACTCCGCAAACCGGTGATATGGGGAATGGCTGGGCATATACTTATGATGCAGATAAGATCAAAGGATTTAAACAAACTCATCAGCCCTCTCCATGGATGAATGATTACGGACAGTTTTCTATCATGCCTGTTACCGGTAAACTTAAATTTACAGAGAACGACCGGGCAAGCTGGTTTTCGCATAAGGCTGAGGTTTCAAAACCATATTATTACAGCGTTTATCTTGCTGACGCAGATGTAACTACCGAATTGACGCCCACCGAGCGCGCCGCACAATTCAGATTTACATTCCCAAAATCCGACAGCTCTTTTATTGTTATAGATGCTTTTGATAAAGGATCCTATATTAAAATAATTCCTTCAGAAAAAAAGATCGTTGGGTATTCTACCCGTTATAGCCGGGGACCGTTGCCTAACTTTAAAAACTACTTCGTTATTTACATTGATAAGCCTTTCAGCGTTAACAAGACCTGGGATGATAAAGCCCTCAAAACAGAGCTTGAACTTCAGGCTGATCATGCCGGAGCCATTATCGGCTTTAAGACTGCTAAAGGTGAAAAAGTAAATCTAAGAGTTGCATCTTCTTTTATCAGCATAGAACAGGCAGATCTTAATCTTAAAAGAGAACTGGCAAGCGATAGTTTTGATGCTACCATGCAGAAAGCGAAAGCTTTATGGAATAAGCGGTTAGGTGCAATAAAGGTGGAAGGAGGATCTGTGGATCAGGTGCGTACATTCTATTCAAGTATGTATCGTACGTTATTCTTCCCCCATAAAATGTATGAACTTGACGGCAGTAATAAGATTGTTCATTACAGTCCTTATAACGGCAAAACATTGCCGGGATATATGTTTGCCGGAACAGGTTTCTGGGATACTTTCAGGGCATTATATCCCTTTCTGAACCTGATGTATCCTTCCATTAATAAGGAGATGCAGGAAGGTTTGGCCAATGATTATAAAGAAGGCGGATGGTTGCCCGAGTGGTCGAGCCCCGGTTATGCTGATATTATGATAGGGAATAACTCTGCATCTGTAGTTGCCGATGCTTATATTAAGGGGTTAAGAGGTTACGATATTAATACGCTATATGAAGCTCTCATCCACGGAGCCAATAATGAGGGCCCCATGACTGCAGTTGGCCGTAAGGGGGTTCAGTATTATAACGATCTTGGCTATGTGCCTTATGACGTTAATATTAATGAGAACGCCGCCCGCACTTTAGAATATGCTTATGATGATTTCGCTATTTATAAACTCGGCAAAGCTTTGGGTAAGCCTGAGTCAGAGATCGGAATTTATGCTAAAAGAAGTCAGAATTACCGTAACCTCTTTGACCCTTCTACAGGATTAATGAGAGGAAAAAATAAAGACGGAAAATTCCAGTCTCCTTTTAATCCATTTAAATGGGGTGACGCGTTTACAGAGGGAAATAGCTGGCATTATTCATGGTCGGTATTCCACGATGTTCAGGGCCTGGTTAATTTAATGGGCGGCAGCAGTAAGTTTGTAACCAAGCTTGATTCTGTATTCTCACTTCCCCCTGTTTTTGATGATAGCTATTACAGGGGTGTTATTCATGAGATCCGCGAAATGCAGGTTGCCGGTATGGGGCAGTATGCTCATGGAAATCAGCCGATTCAGCATATGATCTACTTATATAACTACGCCGGCGCCCCATGGAAAACCCAATACTGGGCCCGCGAAGCTATGAACAGGCTATACCGTGCCACTCCCGACGGGTATTGCGGAGATGAAGATAATGGCCAGACTTCTGCCTGGTATGTTTTTTCAGCCCTTGGATTTTATCCTGTTACGCCGGCTGTAGATCAGTATGTGCTGGGAGCACCTTTATTTAAAAAGGTTATTATTCAGCTTGAAAATGGGAAGCAGGTAATAATTAATGCGGCTAACAACAGCGATACAAACCGCTATGTGAACAATTTGACCTACGATGGTAAATCTTACAGCAAAAATTGGCTGAGCCATTCAGAACTGCAGAAAGGAGCGGTCCTTAATTTTAATATGTCGGCCACACCCAATACTCAAAGAGGGGTAAATAAAGCTGACTATCCATATTCTTTTTCAAATGAAAAAGACAAGTAGAAACAGTTCAGGCATAGCATTTTATAAAATGCTATGCCTGCTCATTTTTGTCCCGGGTACCTATCTTTCCGGGCAAACAATTGATAATCAGCAGGGAGTTGCAAGTCTTGTAAATGTTTTTCTTGGAACGTCGGCCGATCATGGGCAGATGTCTCCGGCTGCATCTTATCCTTTCAGTATGCTGAGCATCGGACCTCAGACTTACCCCAATACTCATACCGGTTACGAGTACAATGCCAAACAGTTTCTGGGCTTTACCCATAACCGTTTTGAAGGGGTCGGTTGTACAGGGAGCGGTGGAATCATTTTAATTAAGCCTTTTCTGGGTTCCGATCCCCGGTCTGAGCTTATAAAAAACGGGCAGGACGGTACCCCAGGCACTTACAGGGTATCTTTTACGAATAAAATAAAGGCTGAACTTTCTGTATATAAAAACTCGGGTATACATAAATACCAGCTTCCTGAAGGAGAAAAAGGCTTTTTTATAGATCTGAGTCATAGTCTGTCGAACAGTTTTGTGGCTGAAGAACATACAATTGCGGGCCATACCCTAAGCGGCTGGGTTGATTCCAGAACCACCTGTCATGCCGGAAAGTACAGATCTTATTATTATATCGAATTTGATAAGGATGTACGTTTGCAGGATATTTCTGTACATAAGCTTGTCGCAAAGCTTTCTTCCGGTAACAGGGAAGCAGAAATAAGGATCGCATTATCATCCGTGAATACCAGCTATGCAAAAGCAGCGTTATTCGCCGATTCTTTTGACCAGCTTAAGCAGCATAGTACTAACGACTGGAATAAACTCTTAAGTTCAATTAAGGTAAAAGGTGATCCTGAACGGGAAAAACTGTTCTATTCCATGTTATACCGTACCGTTCAGTCTCCCTATGTTATTTCTGAAAAGGATGGAACATACCGGGGAACAAACGGGGTCGAACAGCATTCTTCAGAAGTAATGTATAACGGTTGGGCGGTCTGGGATAATTACCGCACCCAGCTTCCTTTTTTATCTCTGGCATGGCCCGAAAGGTATCAGGGTATGGTAACGTCGCTTGCCAATCTATACCGCTACGGGAAAAAAGATTATGCTACTCAGAATGAGCCTTCAAATACAGTAAGAACAGAGCATGCTATTGTTGTATTGCTGGATGCTTACCGAAAGGGGTATAAAGTAGAATTTGCCGGAATTATGGACTCCTTAATCAGGGAGACAGATCAGCTTGATTTCTCACATCCTGATAAGGCGCTTGAATCAAGCTACGATACCTGGGCGTTGTCGGAAATCCTCGCAATCCTGAAGAAAAAGGAACTCAGTGAAAAGTACAGGCAAAAGGCTCTGCGTTACAAAGATTACTGGAATAAAGACTTTAAAGACATCAGCAAACCTGATGTCGACAGGATGCAGGCAAGAGGGCTGTATCAGGGCACTATCTGGCAGTACCGGTGGTTTGTTCCTTTTGATGTTAAGGGACTGATTGATCTAACGGGAGGAAGCAGTAATTATACTGTTCAGCTTGATGAGTTCTTTTCCAATGATTATTATAATCACGCCAACGAACCCGATCTGCAGGTTCCCCTGATGTATAATGCTTCTCCGGAGCCATGGAAATCACAGGCACTGATGCATAAGCTTGCTGCTGATACCGTTGTTCAGTACTACTTTAACGATAATAGCCGGGGCATAGATCCATTTGTAGACCGTATTTATAAGAACCAGCCACAGGCCTATATCCGTACAATGGATGATGACGCCGGTGCGATGTCTGCGTGGTACATTTTTGCAGCCTGCGGTTTTTCTCCCGCATGCGTGGGATGGCCTGTATATTACCTCAATGTACCTCTTTTTGAATCGGTGGAATTTACATGGCCGGGAAGGAAACCCTTCACCATCCAGGTTGAAAATTATTCTGCGACTAACAGGTATATTAAGAAAGTAATATTAAACGGAAAAGAACTTGACCGCAACTATATCACCCATCAGGAAATTATTTCCGGCGGGCGGATGCAAATTGTCGCTTCCGGCGAGCCGGATGTTAACCGGGGAATTAAAGACCAGTGGATCTCTCATATTAAGTAATGAAAGCATTATGAGCTTTTGCAGAAGATTATAAACCGGCATGAACTTAGCTAAGCGCTCTTTTGAACACCTTTAAAAAGCAACAATACAGTGCTCATGATAGCTTCATTGCCTTTAAAACAGATTATTCTAATGAAACCTCGATAAGCTGCCGCTTACAAACAGAAATGAATAAGAGCTTATCGAAGCTTCATTGCCATTAAAAAACAAATTATTCTAATGAAAATACAACTTACGAATATGATAAACAGAAGAGCTTTTCTCTTTATTCTATTGCTGTTACCGGTAATACATCTTGCCGCACAGACTTTAAATGCCGGGACTTATAATATCAGATATGATAATCCGGGGGATTCCCTCGATTCATGGAAATACCGAAAACAGGTAGTTACAGAACTGATCACTTTTCATGAATATGATGTTTTTGGTATCCAGGAGGGACTTATTAACCAGCTAAATGATCTGTCGGCCGGTTTACCGGGTTATGGATATACAGGCGTGGGAAGGGATGACGGAAAATCGGGTGGCGAATTCTCTGCTATCTTTTATAAAAAAAGCCGGTTAAACCTGTTGCACAGCGGTACCTTCTGGCTTTCAGGTACCGATATTCATAAACCCAATAGGGGCTGGGATGCGGTACTTCCAAGGATCTGTACCTGGGCAGAATTTGAAGACAAAGTTACCCATCGTAAATTCTTTCATTTTAACACTCATTTTGACCATGTTGGGGTAGTTGCCCGGAGAGAGAGTGCCGCTCTTATACTCCGGATGATCACCGAAATAGCAGGACGCTCGAACGTGATTTTAACCGGCGATTTCAATACCGATCAGACCAGCGAGGCTTATGCAGTAATTAACAATTCAGGTAAACTGAAAGATTCATACGAAACAGCCGCTTTCAGATATGCTTTCAATGGTACTTTTAATGCTTTCAATATTAATACCAAAACCGGCAGCCGGATAGATCATGTATTCCTGTCGCCGGGATTTAAGGTGCTTAAATATGGAATTCTTACAGATAATTATCCGGGAGTATCGTCCGATGAGCAGAAAAAGGCCGGTTCAGACAACTTTCCCAAAGAGGTTTCATTAAAACATTATACAGCCCGGTTGCCATCCGATCATTTTCCGGTATTTGTAAAAGTGAGTTATTGATTTTTTTTATCACCCATCATGAAATTATGATGGTGGAACACATGTTTTTTATTTGGTGTCAATAGTAAAATAAATTTGCTAAAACGTTTTGTTTGTCTTAATTATGCGAAATAATAAAGACGAACTTTTTAAACCTACATAATGGACAATTCTTTGGTATTAGGGATAGATATAGGTGGCTCTCATATTACCTCTGCTCTTATTGATATTTCCTCAGGGCAAATGGCTCGCGAAACATATGTGCGGAAATTTGTAGATTCTCATCAGACAGCCGGAAAAATTATTACAGCCTGGTCTGAAGCTATTAACGGGTCTTTTAGCTTAGGTAATATTCCTGTTAACAGGATTGGGATAGCGATGCCGGGGCCTTTGGATTACGAACTGGGTGTTTGCTGGATTAAAGATCAGGACAAATATGAAAACCTGTACGGATTAAATATCAAAGAATTACTTGCCCGCGAGCTAAAAATAGGGCCCGGCAATATCAGGATCATGAATGATGCCTGCTGTTTCCTTCAGGGAGAAGTTCTTGGTACCCTCGATAGTAAATATAAAATAGTAATGGGCTTTACCCTGGGAACAGGCCTGGGATCAGCAATATATAATGACGGAACAGTTACTGATGCAGATCTGTGGCGTCTTCCGTTTCAGGATGGAATTGCCGAAGATTATCTTTCTACAAGATGGTTTATCAGGCGATATACGGAATTAACCGGTAAGACAGTAAATGATGTAAAGCACTTACTGGAAGGCGTAGATAACGATCCTGCAGTGCGTGCAATATTCAAGGAGTTTGGAAGAACGCTTGGCGGATTTTTAAATCATTGTATTGGTACTTATGCGCCTGAAGCAATAGTGCTTGGTGGCAATATTGCTAAATCGCCGGAGTTATATTTAGAACACCTGGAAAATGTTTTAGCAGAATCCGGCAACCTGATTCCAGTAAGTCTGGCAAGGCTTGGGGAAGAAGCGGCGCTTATAGGTGCAGCAGGTATCTGGAAAAAGACTCTTCTTTCGGAAAACCAAATTGCAGGTTGATAAAATATTGAGCTTAAGCTAACGGCTCATTAAATAGTAAAACTTAAATGATATGAAACAAGATAAAACAAACAACATTCCTCTTTATGCACTCACCCTGCTGTTTTTTATGTGGGGATTTATTACCTGCATGAACGACGTTCTGATCCCTCATTTAAAAGAGCTTTTCAACTTAACATATGTGCGGGCGATGCTTGTGCAGTTTTGTTTCTTTGGCGCCTATTTTCTCGGGTCTTTAGCGTACTTTTTAATCTCGCACTTTAAAGGCGACCCCATTAATAAAATAGGCTACAAGAACGGAATTCTGATCGGCCTGGTAGTTTCAGCCGTGGGTTGCTGTCTTTTCTATCCCGCAGCAGCTTTGTCTGTCTATGGTTTATTCCTGGGTGCGTTTTTTATACTGGGCCTGGGCTTTACATTACTTCAGATAACGGCAAACCCATATGTGTCTCTTCTTGGCCCGGAGGATACAGCATCCAGCCGCTTAAACCTGGTACAGGCGTTTAACTCTTTCGGTACCACCATTGCACCGATTATAGGGGGGTACCTCGTATTTCAGTTCTTTGCACAAAACGGAGAGCTTTCTGCGGGTGCCACAAAACTTCCTTACCTTATTTTTGGAGCGATCTTTTTTATTGTTGCCATTTTTATGAATAAGATAAAGCTGCCGGTATTTAAGGCGGATGAAACCGGCATGCAGGGTATAGGTGCACTTAAATTTCCACAGTTAAAGATGGGCATTGGCGGGATCTTCTGTTATGTAGGTGCAGAGGTAGCTATTGGCAGCTTTATGATCAGTTTTATTTCTCATGACGATATCGGTGGTTTTTCACAGGCTGCGGCTAAGAACTATCTTTCTTTATATTGGGGAGGTGCTATGATCGGAAGATTCCTTGGTTCAATTTCGCTGAATAATAATCTGGCGTTGTCTAAAAAGGTAATTTACATGATCGCTACATCAGTTGCCATCTTTGTTCTTATTTTCAGCATTGTAGATCTGTCATTTGCACAGATCAGTGTATTTCTGCTGTTTATTGTGTTAAACCTTGTTGCTTTCTTTATAGGTAAATCAGCTCCTGCACGCACACTTTCCATATTTGCTGCTGTTAATATTATTCTTTTAATTGTTACTATATTCAGCAAGGGGAGTATTGCAATGTGGTCGATTGTAAGTATCGGACTGTTTAACTCAATTATGTGGTCGAATATCTTTACCCTTTCGATTGCGGGATTAGGCCCTTATACAAGTCAGGGTTCTTCTCTCCTGGTAATGGCTATTCTGGGTGGTGCGCTGGTGCCTCTCTTGCAGGGAAGTATCGCGGATACCGTTGGCGTTCAATATTCATTTTTTCTGCCGGTGTTATGCTATTGCTATATTCTTTATTTTGGATTCTTCTGTTCCAAAAGAGTGGCGGCTGGCGAGGCAATTATTTCGGCGGCAAGGCATTAAGAGAACAGATTTCCTCTATAAAAAGTTCTAAAGGCAGAGCCGGGAACAAAAGGAATGTGGTTGCTTACAGCAAACGGTAGCTTACCGCATGGAACTGGAAATGATGCACCGCAGGTATGAAAGGACATTGGCTGACTTGTCGGCATTGATTGCCGATTATGAAACATTATTCAGCGAAGTCAAAGTACAGTACCTGGGCAAAAAGCTGAAAGAACTGAAAAAAGAAATCCCGGCTGAAAAGCCAGCTTTCGTGATGCTGGTAGAAAACATCCGGTTAGCTTATGGCACTTAGTGTGACAAATTAAACCACACATCAATTACCGGGCAGGTTTTCAAACCTGCCCTTTTTTAACCATCTTGAAATTCACCTTTGCATTCAATATCCAACAAATTTATTTTCATGTTACCAATTTGATAACAAACTGGCATCTTTGTAAAGATGAGTGATAGCTATAAAGGCATTAAAGGTATGGGTAAGCCTCTCACGAAATAAACCTTGAGCTTCTCACGAAAATGAGTTTGTGTTTTAATGCCCACCTTTGCAGTATCGACTTTTAGAATAAGAAAAATGAAAAAGGAGCTTTCATTAGACGTAGCATAGCTCTTAATAAAAAGCAGGCAGCGCTTTCATTAAACCGCATATTTGCTCACTCCAAAGTATCATTAGGTTCCATAAAACAGTATCATCGGGTTCTGTTTTTGACAACACATCTCATCTTTTAATTTTTTTTCAGAAAGCATTGGCAGTACCGGCTGCTTTTGTGCGTCATGCTTAATGAACGGGCAAAGAATGGAACAACCGGTACCAAAAGAACTGATAAAGAAATTCATCGACATTGTGCAAACCGGTTGCTTAAGGAAGTCCTGAGGAGAGAGAAACAAATGAGTTTACTGGAAGCTCATGAGCGGGGGTAATAGCCTCCGGTCTTAGGAGCGCCTCTGAATTCGATCTTTTCTCTTCCCCTTAGTATTTTTAACCACCGTTCTATTGTTTTTTCCGGCATACTTAGCTGGTGCCGGAAGAATGGTATTCTATGACCAGGGTTAGAGATTATTAGTCTGAGAAGGCTCATTTACTCCCTCATTGTCTTGCGATAAACTTGTTTTCTGCGTAAAATAGTTTAATGAGACTAAGAATCCATTTGGTATTTCATCAAAAAACAATGACATCGAGGGGTACGATTTAATCTCATTGCGTATCCTTAAAAAGCCGCTTCCATATTTCTCGATGTCCCCCGTTAGATAAAAGGCTTCGGCAATCAGCTTATTACGGGCAAAGGCCTGATAATTATCTTTTTTGAGGTCTTCAACTGTAAGGTCGCCATATAGTTTACCGGGATTGAAAAATGCAATTTTATTGTCGAATATTTTTATTTGAACATCAATCGGACTTAAGTAGTCTCTGTGTATTAGTGAGTTCAATGCCAGCTCCCTTAATGCAGGAAGCGGGTATTCGAATATTTCCGTTCGTTGCGTAGGCATGCCTTTAATTTCGAAGGCAACTTTAATCTGTGATACAATATACCCGGCCACGGTAAACCGTATTTTAGCTAAAACTAAAATTAATCCATTTTGTGCTTTCACTGCTGTGGGAAAGTGTTTCTTTTGTGAAATATCTTCGCTTGTTTTTTAGTACAAATACGTATCTTTGTAAAAAAGGCACGTGCTATGATAACCAAATTGACACTTACAGTTGAAGAAAGCGTTATAAAAAAGGCCAAGGTTTACGCTAAACATACCGGCAGAAGTTTATCTGAGCTGATTGAGAATTACCTTGATACACTTACCGACGAACACAAGGATACACAAGAGATTTCTCCCAGGCTGAAAAAAATAGCAGGCTCGGTTAAGCTACCACATGATTTTGATGAAAAAGCAGAGTTAAATGCTTACTTTGAAAACAAGTATTTATAATTGATGCGCATAAAACAAGTATTTGTCGATACAAATATCCTGATAGATCTTCTTGCAAACAGGCCACCTTTTAGTAAATTTGCTATAGCGCTTTTCGATCTTGCCGAAAGAAACAAGGTTAATTTGTTTACATCCTCGCATTCTTTTGCAACCAGTCATTACTTACTTAAAAAATATATCGGAGAGAAAGAGTTAAGGGCTCTGTTACATTCCTTATTAGATTATATTGATCTTGTCCCCATAGATTTGCCCATCATTAAAAAAAGCCTTTTGTCGAACCATAAAGACTTTGAAGATGCAATTCAAATATTTGCTGCAGATTCGATAGAGAATCTGGACTTTATTGTCACCAGAAACTTAAAGGATTTTAAAGATGCAGGAGTTAATGTTTTGCCGCCGGATGAGTTACTTCTCCATTTGTAACGAACTCTTAGCTTTAGTATATAGCTATTCTTCTACAGAACCCGGGAAGCAGGCAATACTTCATCCCAGCAGGCTACTTTACTGAAAGTGATGCCGGGCAATTTCTGGCAAATCCGGTTTCACTATTAAGTTTTACAGATACCACTTTCCTCTATAAAGAGCGGTTAGAGTAGAAGACTCCATCATTTTGGCCTGTTAACTCCTGTTTCTTTTTTCTTTCAGCCGTTCAATTTCTTTGGTAGCACATTAAAGCAAGCAACGCATTGGCCTGGGTTACGTTAGTCAGTTGATTTTCAGTCAGGACAAGTGTTAGCCTGGCCGCTTCAGAACAAAGATCTTTTCGTATTAAATGATTGTTCGTTTTTGAAAAATACCCCTCGTTAAACAGCAGGTATAAAGTTCTTAAAACCGTGCCAAGGCGTGATTGTATTTCAATCTCATTCTAAACAAAACCTTGGTCGTTCTGCCAACCCTAACACGCCACATAGGCGCTATCCGAAGTGTACCGGCCGTTGCGGCTTGCGAACAACAAATAAGCATGCAGCTTGCCGGCTTCGTAAACGGCCGGAAGATCTGCAGCAATACGCCCGTCGCTTCTTACAGCCTTCTCGCGGAAACTGATTGAAAGACCCTTACTTTCGTTACAGATCACCAACACGGCCTTATCTTCAGGCAGCGCTTCCTGACCTGACGTTGGTACCCCGGCCCAGGTTATCTCAATGTGGCTGCCCTCCCGCAAAGCCATCAGGCCGTCCGGTTTGATTAACGCTCCCCTGCAGAGCACTACCTCCGGGTATATGATCTCTTCTTCAGCATACCCGCCCCTGAAGGCGTGTTTCATCAGGTGGCTGAAAGCCGACCCGTAAGCCGTTTTACGTGTATACCGGTCTTTCTGCCACATCTCTTCGATCAGCGGCCTGAGCGGACTCAGAAACAGGTTGGCCATTTTCACCTTATTCTGGGTAGATAACTGTTTCTCAGTGCGTGCTGTCGTCTTTTTCGGCAAAGCCCTCGTATAGCTGCCGCGTACAGGACCGTTACAGAGTACGAGATTTCCTACCTTCCCTGAAAGAGCAATATTCATTAAATTGGTTACCCTGGCCATATCATTTTTCAGTATTAACGTTGTTCCCTTCGCCTGCCGGCACTATAAAAACCCCGAGGTAAATCCCCGGAGAATTCTTTGTACCTGCTGCGTTCGTGAAATAAATATACCCGTGCAGATGATCGCCCGCGGACGATCCGGGAATGAGTATCCCGGCCTTCAGATCTCCCCTGCGCACTTCTCCGGTACTGATTACCGGCACGTCCTGATCACTGTTGTAAAACAGGATGCTTGCCCGGTCTGAGGGAGCCTGGTTATACGAGTCGCCCAGGTCAGCCCAGCTTACCACCAGGCAATCCGGTGATTCAAACGAGATTCCCGGTCCGATAGCGCCCGTCAGGCTTCCCGTGCTGAGCACAACGGAAGCAAAATCAAGATCGGTGCTATCGCCTTTAAAGGCCCGCATGTTGGCTTTCATGGCAAGATTAAACGCCGAGGCGCGCCCGGTATTCTGATGCTTAAAGCCGTCTTCCGCCAGCGGCGATACTGCACTAAGAAAATCATAAATCTTAGCAAGGCGTATACAATTGATGTTATTGCCGGTGTCCTGCTTTTTCTTTGCAGAAGGGAGGCCTTTCAGGTAATAAATATCCCGCCATTTAGCCCCGATCACCGTGCCCACCTTGCCGGAAACGGAGCCGATTACCCCGGGTACTAACTCTGCCATTTGATCTGATGTAAACGTTCAACCATACTATTCTGAATTATTACAGAACAGCATCTGTCCTGTTTACTATAAAACAGGAAATCAGTGCTTAATGTTTAAGAAATATCAGGTAATGGCGGTACCGAACGCCTGACGAGGCGCTTACCTGAGCCTCATATAATCAGGATAATCTCAGGATAATGTCAGGATCATGTTAGACTTTTGTCTAACATTATCCTGACATTATCCTGACGAGATGCTAATGAGATCCTGAGATTATCAGGCGTTGGTAAGGCACTCATCAGGGAATCGGCAGGAGGATATGCTACCGGGAAGTTCATTTATCGTGATTGCATACTGGCTGATGGATCAGAGCATTTGGATCTGGAAGAAGTTTATTACGGCAAATCAGCCAAAATACAGCTACCCAATAAAAAAAGGCCACTTTAAGACAGCCCCTTTTTTGTATACTTGCTGCAAAATGTCATTACCTTTGGACTGTGCCGGGTAAGAATATTAAAGTATAGTATAAATTCATTTATGATCTTTGTCGTCTTAAGTGTTTGCTGCAGCGTGATCGTTTCCGTTTTTTTAAAGCTGGCTAAGCGGTATGAGATAGATGTGCCCCAGGCTGTAGTATGGAATTATCCTGTTGCCGCACTATTAACAGTACTGTTTTACAGACCCCGGCTGTCTGACATTGATATCTCAGGCGCTCCGGTATCGACCTATCTTCTGCTTGCAATTTTATTACCCTCTTTGTTTGTAATATTAGGGATGTCTGTACGGGCTACAGGGATTGTCCGCACTGATCTGGCTCAGCGTTTGTCGCTGTTTATTCCTGTTGTTATGGCTTTTTTGCTTTTCCGGGAATCTGTATCAGAGATGAAATTAGCAGGCATCATTATAGGTTTTGTGGCAATCGTCTGCACTATTCCATGGCAGAAAGCAACCGGAAAAACGGCAAAATCTGCATCCTGGCTGTTCCCGCTGGCCGTATTTGCCGGGATGGGTATCATCGATGTATTATTTAAGCAGATCGCCTTATATAAAGCGCTGCCGTATACTACTTCTCTTTTTATTATATTCTTTTTGGCCTTTGTATTTTCGCTTGTTGTTTTTATCCTTGGCATCAGCGCAGGTAAAACAAAGTTTAACTGGGTTAACCTGTTCTGTGGTTTGATTCTGGGGTTTTTTAACTTTGGTAACATTCTTTTTTATCTGAGAGCCCACCGCGCACTGCCTGATAATCCTTCCATCGTTTTTTCGGCTATGAATATAGGTGTGATCATACTGGGAGCGATAACGGGCGTATTTCTGTTTAAAGAACGATTGAGCCTTCTTAACAAAATAGGGATTGTTCTTGCTGTTGTTGCTATTTTGGTGATATCCCATGCGGGATAGCACTGCCTTCGCGTACGGTTATTCATATCTCAATGCATCTATCGGATCAAGTCTGGATGCTTTCTGTGCAGGATAATATCCAAAGAAAATGCCTGTAAAGGCACAAACTACAAAAGATATTATAATTGAAGATTCTGAAATAATGGTAGGCCAGTTCAGTGCCGAGGAAATAACAAGCGAAGCAGAGATGCCAAGGAATACACCAATCAATCCTCCTGTAACACTGATCAGTATTGCTTCTATAAGAAATTGGAGCAGAATATCAATTCCGCGGGCGCCAATAGACATTCGCAATCCAATTTCACGTGTACGCTCCGTAACAGAGACATACATAATATTCATAATACCGATGCCGCCTATGACCAGGGAAATACTGGCAACAGCAGTAAGAAGGGCTGTCAGCATGCTGCTTGTTGAACCAAGGGTTTTGATCAGTTCCGCCTGTGTCCTTACACTAAAGTCATCCTCTTCTTCAGCTCTTAGCCGGTGTGTTACCCGGAGGATGCTGTTCACTTCTTCTGTTGCAGCGTCAGAGGCTGCCTCACTGACAGCAGAGGCATAGATGCTCTGCAAATAGGTGGTAGCAAGGACACGCTTCATTACTGTTGTATAAGGTGCAAGGATAATATCATCCTGGTCCTGTCCAAAGTTACTTTGTCCTTTTTCGGTAAGGATCCCTATTACCTGAAACGGGATTTTGTTAAACCGGATGATCTGTCCGATAGGGCTTTCGCCGCTTGAAAAAAGATTCTTAACGACAGTCTGACCAAGAAGGCAAACTTTAGCGGACGACCTGACATCATCATCAGAGAAAGCAATTCCATCTTTGACAGAAAGTTTTCTGATATCAAGGAATTCGGGACTTACACCCTGTATTGAAGTAGACCAGTTCAAAGCCCCCTTGATAGCCTGCCCGCTTGAGGATACCTGTGGTGAAATAGCTGAAATGTGTTCAGCATCTTTCCTGATAGCTGTGATGTCATTCAGTGTGAGTGTCTGCATGCTGCTCCCGGCCATACGGACGCCCGGAGTGTTACTGGATGGCATGATCGTGATCATGTTAGAACCCATACTGGATAGTGAGCTTTGTATACTTTGTTTTGAACCTTCTCCAATAGACATCATGGTAATTACTGCCGCTACACCGATAATTATACCAAGCATCGTTAAGAAAGCCCTTAATTTATTTCTTTGTAAAGCTCTCAGAGCTATTTTTATCAGGTTTACCGGATTCATAATCTTAAATTAGTTAATAATCATCTGTAACCGGAAGCAATTCCAAAGCTTCTTTAGCTGATTTCTGATTTTCATTTTTGCTGTCTTTTTGCAGTTTTCCATCTCTCAGCATAATTGTTCTGCTGCTAAAGGCAGCTATATCGGGCTCGTGGGTTACAAAAACAATGGTTTTGTTCTGCTGCTGGTTTAATTCCTGCATGAGGGCCATGATTTCATAAGAAGTCCTGGTGTCAAGGTTTCCGGTGGCTTCATCGGCCAGGATCATTACGGGCTCGTTTACAAGTGCGCGTGCAATCGCTACGCGTTGCTGCTGACCACCGGAAAGCTGATTTGGGGTATGATCCAGCCTGTCTGCGAGTTTTACAGATTCAAGTGCATGAATGGCCCTGTCCCTGCGCTCTTTAGAGCTAATAGCCGGATTATAAAGAAGTGGCAGCTCGACATTCTCAAGGGCCGATGTCCGGGGCAGCAGATTATATGACTGGAAGACAAAACCAATCTTTGTATTTCTGAAACGTGCCAGCTCATTACGGCTTAGTTCTTTTATATCTACTCCATCCAGGTGATAAGTTCCGTCGGTTGGCTTATCCAGGCAACCCAGGATATTTAACATTGTGGTTTTTCCGGAACCGCTGCTGCCCATAATGGTAACAAATTCGCCTGCATTAACGTCAAATGAAACGCCTTTTAATGCTCTTACAATCTCCGAACCCACAACAAATTCGCGCCTCAGGTTTTGTATGTCTAAAATTTTCGTGCTCATTTCTTTTTTCCCGATCCCGGGCGTTTAGGCATAAAAGGACTGGATGCTGCTTCGGTACTTGCTGCTGCTGAAGCACTTTGTGTTCCGGTAGCTAAAATATCATTAGCAGACAGTCCGTCCAGTACCTCTACCTGCGCATTATTATTTAATCCCGTTTTGATCTTCTTCTGTATAAGCTTGTTTGCCTCAACTATCCATACATAGGATTCCTGGGTGTTTGCCTGTGTTGCTCCGGAAGCAGAACCCGTAGTACCCTGCCGTGACGAGCCAGAATTATTTCCCTTAAGAGGAACGATCTCATACTGTTTACCCAGTGACGAATCAGGCTCAAACTTTAAAGCTTTGGCAGGAATGAGCAGCGCATTATTAATTTCTTTTGTATAGATGGTAATATTGGCAGTCATTCCTGGTTTCAATTTTTTGTTTTCATTGGGCGCATTAACAATTGTTGTATAAGTAACAACATTTGATGACACTACAGGCCTTAAGCGTATTTCTTCTACGGTACCCTTAAAAATGTCATTAAGATAAGCATCAACGGTAAATGTAGCACGCTGTCCTTTAATAACATTGCCAATATCCGCTTCATCTACTGCTGCCTGTACCTGCATTTTTGTAATATCCCGTGCTATACTAAACAGGGTAGGGGTATTAAAACTCGCTGCCACTGTTTGCCCTACACTTACTGTCCGGTTTAACACAACACCATCTACAGGTGAATATATTTTTGTAAATGATAGATTTCGCTGAGCCGAGTAAAGCTGGGCCGCAATGCTTCTTAAATTGGCTTTGGCATTGTTATAGCTGTTTAGTGCAATTTCATATTCTGCCCGGCTTACAGAACCCGTCTGAAATAATTGCTTTTGGCGATTGAAATTACTTTCCTGGTAAGTAAGATTGCTCTTTGCTTCCGAAAGATTGGCTGTAAACTGGTCTACAGTAGCCTGCATCAATGAAGGGTCCAGAACAGCCAGTAGCTGTCCTTTCTTTACATTCGAGTTGTAATCGGCATACAGTTCTTCAATAGTTCCGGATACCCGGCTACCGACGGTTGTGGTATCTACCGGCTGAATAGTACCCGTTGCCGTTACACTTTCTGCAATATAACCTCTTTCGGGGCTTTCCGTTGTTAATGCGGCCTGCTGCTCTTTTTTGCGAAAAAACAACAACCATACAATCAGTATCAGAACAATTGCTGCAATAAACAGGAGTATTATTTTCTTTCGTTTCATGTTTGTATTAAAGTTTTACAGGAATCCCTGAATAAAAGTCGTAAATGCTTACAGAAAGGGCGGCATTATATTTAGCCTGAATATATAATTGCAAAGCCTGTACATAAGAATTACGCTGCTGATAGAACTCGTAAATATTGGCGGCGCCCAATCGTAATTCCTCGTTAGATATTCTGTATACCTCACGGATGTACTGATACTGTTCTGCCGCTGCCTTATACTGGCTCTGTGCATTTAATGCATTAATATAAGCTTGCTCAACAGCCTGTGACAGCACAGTTTGAGTGTTCCTTAATGTGAGTTTAGCCTGATCGATGTTAATCTTCGCAAGATTTGTATTCGTTTTGTTGGTCCTTTTTGTGAAAACAGGAATAGAAAGGGTTAGCCCAAGCTGCTGATTAAAGTTATCACCAAACTGCCCTATCGAAGCACTATAAGCATCATTATCCGCATAACTGGTACCAATACTCCCCCCCGCTGTCAGAGTGGGTTTGTATCCTGCCTTTGCTTTGTCAAGGCCAAGCCGGGCGCTTTGTAAACTCAGTTCGCTGTTTTTTACTTCCGGCCTGTTCTGAAGGGCATATTGCCGTACCTGTTCGAGGGAAGGAATAACAACCTCCGTCATTACCGTATCCGGCTTTGCTATATCCATACTTGTTTCATGGGGCAATTGCAGCAGCTGTTTCAGTGTAAGGAGGTCCTGCCTTTGGGCATTTGTTGATGAAGTAAGAGTATACTGGTCATTAGCCAGCTGAGCTTCAAATTGTACCACATCCCTTCGTGCTATACTTCCTGCCTTAAAACGCTGCTGAGCCTGCTGAAGCTGCGCTGTTGATGTGGCAACCAGGTCCTGCGAATAGATGATACTTTCTTTATCAAGCAAAATATTAAGGTACGCCTGAGTAATCTCCAGGGTAAGACTGTTTTCCTGTTCCAGCACAGATAAATTTGCCGATTGAACGGCCAGGTCCTGTTGCTTAATAGCAGTACGGAGATATCCTCCATTGTACAGCGTCCAGGAAGAACTTAGCCCGTATGATCCGGATGTGTTAATGCCTGTATTTTGAACATGATTAAAAGCTTGATTGGCGGAGCCATACAAATCTGGTAATACAGCAGCTTTAGCTAACAACAGGTTTTGTTCACTGCTCTTTTCATTAAGCTTTAATGAGTTAAGCTGAATATTATTCTGTTTGGCATAGTCCAGGCATGCCCGAAGGTCCCATATTAGGGGAAGATTTGTCTTTACGGTATCCTGTGCCTGCGAAATCAGGCAGGAAAGACAAGCAAACATGAAAAAACCATTTTTTATGATCCTATATAACATATCATTATTTAATCATTTAATCAGAAGTCTCTATAGCAAATCTATCTGATTAACTCAAAGCAACTGATGTTGTTTAACAATGAAAAATAAAATAGACGGGGCGCAGCTAAATATAGACCGGGACGATATTCTGAAGGATGGATTATGATATGTTACTATCCGGCCGCGAATAAGATTTTAACAGAGAAATATACTTCTTCTGCAGGTAAATAAAACCTGCGCGACGATTTCCGTCATAAAGTAGAGGAATCTTAAGTATAATTGCTTTACTTAATTCAATCATGGAATGAAGGTGTCGGATAGGAATAAGATTATTACAATTATTGTACAGGTACTAATATGGTTACTGTTTGGCGTACTTCTGCTTCTCTATCTTCCCTCAACATGGGGGATAGAACTACCTGCCGAATTTTGGGTAAAGCAGGGAGCCGTCTTTTTGCTGCTTGTTGGCACATATTATTTTAATTCACTTTTTCTTGTCCCCCGGCTTTTACTGGAGAACCGTATTTACAGTTTTATATTAATTGTGCTGATCCTTGCTGTACTTATTACCTGGATCATCCAGTCAACTGAGGAGGTACTCCATTTACACGAGCTTATGGACAAGGCTTTAAAGCGGGGGGGAGCAAAAAGGCAGGGACCGGGTGCTCCGGCAATAGATATGTTTATGCTGCTGATGTCGCTGCTTGTTCTGGGTATCAGCACCAGTGTAACTGCAATACAAAAATGGCAGCATGATGCCAGAGTTAGGCAGATGCTGGAACAGCAAAAAATAACCTCTGAACTTTCTTATTTAAAGGCACAGATCAATCCGCATTTCTTTTTCAATACTCTCAATAATATTTATGCCCTCACATATATAGAGGTTGACAGTTCCAGGCAGGCCCTTCATAAACTTTCGCGTATGATGCGTTATCTGTTATATGAAACACAGGGCAGTACGGTCTTATTAAGCAAGGAGGTATCATTTATTGTCGATTATATTGAACTGATGAAACTTCGTATTACAGATAACGTAACCGTTGATTTTGAACCTCCTGAACTGAATGATAATCCGGAGATTGCACCTATGTTGTTTCTTCCATTCATAGAAAACGCATTTAAACATGGAATTAGTTCTTTGCAGGCCGGATATATAAAGGTAAATTTAAAATTAGAAGGAAGGATGCTGGAAATGAAGATAATAAATACGCTGTATGAGAAAAAAAGATCGATATTGGATGATAGCAGTGGAATCGGCATGAATAATACCAGGAGAAGGCTTGATCTGCTATATCACAAAAAATATACTTTAGATGTCAGCGAAGATTTGATAAAAAAAGAATACAGAATATATTTAACACTGGATTTGTCATGATTTTAAATTGCATTGCCATTGATGATGAGCCTTTGGCACTCGGACTGATATGTAGTTTCATAGCGCAAACGCCTTTTTTACAACTAACCGGGCGCTATAGCAGTGGAGTGGATGCGTTGCAGGAATTGCACGCAGGGAAAACCGACCTGATCTTTCTCGATATCCAAATGCCGGACCTGAGCGGTATGGAACTTGCCCGTATTCTTGATAAAACTGCTGCGAATGGAATTCCAAGAATTGTCTTCACAACAGCCTTTAACCACTTTGCATTAGAAGGGTATAAGGTAGATGCTCTTGATTATCTCCTCAAACCTTTTAACTACGAAGAATTTTTAAGGGCAGCAAATAAAGCACTCGTCTGGAAGGAACTGGTTAACAAACCAGGCAATTTTAAAGATACAGAAGTCGGGGATGAATACCTTTTTTTAAAAGCCGAATATCAATTGGTTCGCATAGCATATAAAGATATCCTGTACATTGAAGGGCTGAAAGACTATGTGAAAGTATGTTTTGATAGCGGAGAAAAGCCTCTTTTATCATTAATCAGCCTTAAATCGCTTGAACAAAAACTTCCAGGAAGCCGGTTTATGCGTGTGCACAGATCATATATTGTTTCATTAGACAAGATCAGGTCAGTTACCCGCAATACTGTTCAGATTGGCGAAATAAGTGTTGTTGTTGGCGAACAGTACAGGGAAGCATTTAGTCGGTTTCTAAGTCATTGGATTTAATTCAATAGTAAAAAAACATTGGCTTCGGGCAATGCAATCAGCATTGCTTTCAATTTATCGGGACCTTCTGTTCAACGTTAACATCCTGGCAATTAAAAGATATACGTTCTGAGCAGATTATATCAATAAGGTTTATGGAAAACATTCTAAAGCCGGACGAGTTAAAACTTAATATAAAACACAGGATATGAAAACTTCCGGAAAAGAAAATCATAAAGCGCCTGGGAAAATACATCCAGCGGCAGACAAAGTGAACAAAGATAAAAATCTCGCCACTGAAGGCCCTTTGTCTGAGAAAGACGAAGTGAAGAATGCTGAAGAAAGGACCAAACAGGCCCAAAATGAGAACGATGTCAGGGAAGAACTAAAAATACGTTCCTCAGATAAAAGAAAGTAAGATAACCATGTTTTATATGCAAGTTCACATAAGCTGCATATAAAACATGGTTATCGGTCTCTCATCTTCCTTTGAAGAACAGTTTTACAGATGAAATACAACGACGGTAAAAGGAGAGCAGAGAAAATATCTACAGGCAGTGATCCTGATTCCATGGCAAACAGAGAAACCTAATCCGATGATACTGAAATACGAGTTAAAATAAAATATAGCGAATAACGCTGTTTTGCCGCTTTTTGCCTAAGTTTACTCCCTTTCAGTATAAATATGAGTTCATATTTTGATCTTAAAAGAAATGGGAGTTCCGTGCCGACGGAGATTATCGCGGGAATATCGTCATTTCTTGCAACATCGTATATTATAGTAGTAAATCCTTCTGTTCTGAGCCAGGCGGGGATGCCTTTTACTGGTGTCCTTACGGCAACTGTTATTGTATCGTTCTTCAGCAGCATGATGATGGGACTTTATGCCCGTAATCCAATTCTTGTTGCCCCCGGAATGGGCCTTAACGCCTTTTTTACCTTTTCGGTTGTCCTTGGAATGAAGGTTCCCTGGGAAGTTGCCCTCGGGGCAGTCTTCTGGTCGGGAATTGTATTTTTTCTGCTTTCGGTGTTTAATATCCGGACCTATATTGTCAAAGCTATCCCCCGGCCGTTAAGATATGCGATATCATCGGGTATTGGTCTCTTTATCACTATGATTGGCCTTTCTAACGCTAAGTTTATCGTTTCGAACCCGGCGACCCTGGTTTCTCTGGGTACTATTACTCCCGGTCTGCTTACCTTTATTGCTGGCTTATTATTTACCGCGGTCCTGGTAATGAAGAATGTAAAGGGGGGAATACTGATAGGCATTTTATTCACCACGCTTGCTGCTTACCCGATTGGGCGATGGTGGGGAATGGATAGTGTCGCTCTGGTTAGCTGGAAGGGGCTTTTTTCTTCGCCTGATTTCAGTCTGCTCTTTAAGCTCGACCTTGCCCATTCTCTTACCTGGGCTGTATTGCCCGTGATCTTTGCCTTTGTATTTACCGATATGTTCGATAGCCTTTCGACCTTTGTTGGTATAGCTGAAGCTGCTAACTTGTTGGATGAACAGGGAGAACCCCGGAATATCAAACGTTCGCTTCTTACTGATGCGGTATCGACCACACTGGCTGGCCTGGTAGGATCAAGTCCCGGTACTGCTTATATAGAATCGGCAGTAGGAGTAGAGGCAGGCGGACGGACCGGCTTAACCGCGGTGGTAGCAGGTTTGCTGTTTCTGCCATTCCTTTTTCTTGCTCCTCTCTTATCCGTAGTTCCATCTATTGCAACTGCCCCTGCTTTGGTATTGGTAGGAGTTTTCATGATCCGCCCGATTGTGAGAATAAACTGGATGAAGATGGACGATGCCATTCCTGCTTTTTTAGCGATGGTTATCATTCCATTTACCTACTCGATAACCCACGGGATTACCTGGGGGTTCCTTAGCTGGACCGCGCTTAAATTTGCTGCAGGAAAGAAGGAGGAGATCAGTCCTGCCTTGCTTATTATCGATGTGTTTGTAATTATAGCGTTACTTATTGGTTGATTTTACGAACGGTATATCCCACCAGGGCTTGTCCGGAAATTTCTCATCAAGAATTACAGGCTCTCCAATCATAGGCGTAGTAACGGCTTTTTTTAATTCATTGGCTGTTTTGAGTAATCTCTTTACCGGTTCATTCCATCCATGAAGCGCCAATGAAAATTTACCCCAGTGTACCGGTAATATTACTTTTGCGTTCAGATCAATTGCTGCCTGTACCGTTTCTTCAGGCATCATATGTATTTGAGGCCATGTCGTATTATACTGCCCTGTTTCCAGTATTGCCAGATCAAAAGGGCCATATTTTTCGCCGATTAGTTTAAAGTGCGAATCATAGCCGCCATCGCCGCCAATAAATAACGTATAGCGGGGAGTTTTCAGCACAAAAGACGACCATAGCGTTTTCCCTCTTGTAAATGATCTGCCTGAAAAATGCCTGGCCGGAGTAGCAATCAACTCTATGCCGGGAAGAATTTCATACTTATCCCACCAGTCGAACTCAATGATCCTGCTTTCTTCAAAACCCCAGTAAATAAGGTGCGATGCTACGCCAAGAGATGTGCAAACCATCCTAGTTTTATCCTTGAGCTGCACAACTGTTTTGTAATCAAGATGATCGTAATGATCGTGGGTAAGAATGAGCACATCGATCAGGGGCATATCATCTGCACTGTATATATCACTGCCTTCAAAGCTTTTTACAGCAAAGGTAAAAGGAGAGGCGTTTCCACTGAATACCGGGTCTACCAGAATATTTTTACCGTTTGCCTGAATGAGATATGAAGAATGGCCAAACCATGTAACGAATGTTTTTTCGGGAAGGGTTTCTTTTAAGTCTGTTTTCACCGACGGGATTCTTCCCGGAGGTGCATTGTCTTTAGGCTTATTTATGAATTTTGCAAAAGCCTTGAAAAAAGAAGAGTCTTCTGCCATTACCCGTGTTTCAGAAAGATTCTGAAATGCACCATTTCTGTAATTTGCCGATTTCGTGACTTTTTCCAGTTCCTTTCCTGAAGGATTTTTTCCAAATATTTTTAACATCGCCGTAAAGATAAAAGAAAGAAATATACCAGATATTGTTTATTAGAAGATTACATTTAACTGCAGAAACAAGATCCGATAGGCCTGGGCTCATATGGAATGGATTGCCACCGGGTACAGGGATATGCGGATGAAAAAGGAATCTTAAAATATGAAGGAGGTTTGCCCCGCACAGAAGAAGTGAGGATGAAACATATACCTTACCAGATTCCCTACCGCGTTATCGTACCAAAACGTGCCGAAATGTCTAATTTATTAGTGACGGTTTGTATCTCGTCCAGTCATATTGCTTATGCAACTATCAGAATGGAGCCGCAGTACATGATTATGGGGCAGGCAGCCGGAGTAGCGGCTGCGATGGCCATTAAGACAAATGCAAAAGTTCAGGATGTAAATACAACAGAACTGGCAAATAAACTTCGTTCCCAGGGCGCTGTGTTAGATTCAAAATGGAGCCTGGAGTAATCATTGTTGATAGCTATATGATAGTGAAACCAACTGTTGTGAAGGTATTATCATGTTTATTGATCTTATTGGCACCGATGAAATATTCGGAGGCCGCCAACCGGAATGATACCGGTTGGCGGCCTCATGATCTGTGTGACTGCAGGGCGTTTACTGAAACGGCTAAACTATTTTAGGGAGCAACATACTAGGGATAATCAGCGTCCGGCACAAGTCAGCTTGCTCTTTTTCCCTGCATAAGCATATTCACCGCATCATCAAGAGAACCTGCCCGGATTATATTTCCAGAATTCACAAAAAATATTTCATCCGCTTTTTCAATAGTATTAAGCCGGTGTGCAATAATAACGCGGGTAGTAGTTTCGGGTAATTGGTCTAATATTTCACTCAAAAGCTGCTCTGTAACAGTGTCAATATTTGCTGAAGCTTCATCGAGTATGAGAATTTCAGGATCGCGTAATACTGCACGCATAAAAGCAATGAGTTGCTTTTGCCCCAGGCTCAGACTATCGCCGGATGAGCTAACCGGAGTGTCAAGTCCCCGTTCGAATATGGAAAGCAATTTTTCCATATGTGCGTTCTTTACTTCCGCCTCCAGCTCTTCGTTCGTAGATTTTAATAATTGTTCATTTCCGTAAAGAAGGTTATCACGTACGGTTCCGGTAAACAGAAAGGGCTCCTGTAATATAAAACCGATTTTCTTCGTTCGTTCATCCGCATTATAAGTACGGATATCGCGGCCGTTTAAAAGAACTGTTCCTTCGGTAGGATCATACAGCCGCGCAATCAGCGAGGCTGTAGTTGTTTTACCTCCTCCAGTAGGACCTACCAGTGCATATGTTTTTCCTGCTTCAAGATCTAAATTAATATGATGAAGTATTTCGTGACCATTTGGATAAGCAAAGCAGACATCCCTGAAAGATAATACAGTAGCTGAACGTGAAGTTAGATTTGCATTTTCGTGTAAATCAGTGAGGTTAGATTCCATAGATAATATCTGAGAAATCCTGTCCCATCCGGCCATGGCTACCTGAAAGTTGCTCCATAAAGTAGCAAGCTGCCTTAATGGATTATAAAAATTAGTGGTGTAGGCCAGGTAACTTACCAGCAAACCTATGCTGAACTCACCGCTGGCAATTAGATAGATGCCAAAAGAGAGAACAACTAACTGGGCCGCGCTGTAAAATAAGCTGTAAACGGGTAAAAATATATTGTTGGCAATGGAAGCGCCAATAGCAGTCTGGTAGTTATCATTGTTTGCCTGTGTAAACCTTTTTCTGAAATAGTCGCGGCGGTTAAAGGCAACAATTACCCTGAAATTATTCAGGCTCTCCTGGATTTCGGCACTCATCCCACCCACTGTTTTTAAATTGCGGGCATTCTTTCGTTTTACCCATGGCGAGAGGGCAAGGGTAAATATTAAAATAAGCAGGGCGGGGGCAAGGGCTGCCGATCCAAGTTTTATATTAATGATCAGCAAAAAGACACCTGCTCCAATCATTGTAACAAGGTTTCCCATGAACTGGATCAGCGACTGCGAAAAAAACTGGCTGATCTTATCTGTATCATTATTGAGCCTTGAGATCAGGTCGCCGGCTTTATTTTCATTAAAAAAAGCTATTGGTAATAGCTGTAACTTGTTAAACAATGCATTACGCAGGATAAATAAAGTCCTTTGGCCTACCCCTCCCATTAGTTTCGTTTGTGCATAACCTGTGATCAGGGCCAGCAGATACATGCATAATAAAATGGCCGAAACAGACAGTAATCCATGATAGTTGCCTTTACTTATATAGGCATCAACAGCATGTCCGATCAGCAGCGGACTCAGTAGCAACAGAATAGAATTTACAATAATCGCAGTAAATGCAAGTATGATATTTCGCTTTTCGGTGGTTATAAGAACAAAAAGCTTTTTAACGGAGGCGTAAGCCGACGTTTTTTGCTGCTGTGCAGAAAGTTCGTTAAGATTATAATTCATAATTGGTTGTGCTTCTTTGTGAATTAAAAATCTGTATATAGTCTGTACTTGTCTTCATCAGCTCATCGTGTTTACCGGTAGCCACAATTTCGCCATCTGTTAAAAGGACGATCTGATCATATTGTTCTACGGCTGATATTTTTTGAGTAACCGAGATCAGGGTAAGGCCGGGATAATTATTTTGAACATTCTTAAGTATTTTTCTCTCTGTGTTCTGATCGATCCTTGCTGTAAAGTCGTCGAGCAAGAGGATTTGCGGATTTACCGCCAATGCCCTTGCAAGCATAATACGTTGTTTTTGCCCTCCTGATAAGCTGGAACCCCGTTCTGAAACTATGGTATTTAATCCGTCGGGAAGGTTGTCAATGAAATCCTTTAATTCTGCCGTTTCAATTGCTTTTTTAAGCGAGTTGTCTGTGGCGGTTTCACTGAACCCGATATTTTCCCGGATGCTCATGTTAAATACAATACTATCCTGAAAAACAAAGCCTATCTGGCTGTAAAAGCTCTCCTGATCATATACATCAATCGCGTACCCGTCAAATTTAATACTCCCCGAAGCAGGCTTGACCAGACCGGTAAGTAAATAGAGCAGTTGTGTTTTGCCTGCGGTAGTAGGACCGATGATGGCAATCCGCGATCCTGAATGAATATCCAGGCTGATGTTTTTCAAAACAGGTTTCTGACCATATTTCAAAGTAACATCGGTTAATCTCACATTACCTTTCAGCTGAGCTTCAATCGTTCCTGTTGAAGCAGCATCAGGAGCATTTAACACGTCGTTTATCCGCTCATAGGAAGCAGTTGACTGTGCGATGATATTACTCATAAAGCCAATTACCAGTATTGGAAAAATCAGCATGGCCAAATAGCTGTTGAATGCCGAGAAGTTGCCAAGTGACATAGAGCCCACGATCACATAATGCCCTCCCAGCACGAGGATAGTTAATGCCGCCATATTAGCTGTAAAAACAATGACCGGAATAAGTCCCGCGAAAAGACGAAGAATTGAAAATCCGAAACTTTTAGCCCGTGTATTCGCGTCAAGGAATTTGCCGTATTCCAATTGCTGTGCATTGACCACCCTGATAAGCGAAGCCCCAAGGATACTTTCATTAATGACTTTATTAAGCCAGTCTATCACTTCACGGCTTCTTTTAAATAAGGTCCTCACTTTTTTGATGATTATGAAGAATGCGATTCCAATAACCGGAATAATCGCCATCACACATAACGCTAGCTTCCAGTTAATATTAAGCATCAGGATGCTTGCCCCAATAATGACAAATACAGACGATGAAATGGAAACTACAGCCTGTGAGACAAAAAGCTTGATAGAATCTACATCAGCGGTAAGGTAAGTTAGCAGCTTTGACGGATTAGCCCTCTCCAGGTCCGAATAGTTGAAGTAAGATATTTTTTCTGTTAACCTCGTCCGGATATCTCTTGCTGCCCGTTCAGAGGTATAAGTTTGAATGAGGGTTTGCAGGTAAGTAAAAACAAATACCAGCAAAGCGGCAATGGAAAATTCCGCAATAATTGGTTTATAGTTAAAGTGCCCCTGAGTATAAGCATCAATCCCGTCAGCGATTATTTTGGGCAGCAATAAATTAAGTCCGTTACTCAAAAGAGCAAGAAATACAAGCAATATTATCAGATACCTGTATGATTTTAGAATAGTAAAAATGCCCGGTGATTTTTTCTCAATCTTTATATCCTGTGGTGATTTACTCATAGGTATAACAAAGATATTTTTAAAATGGCAATTTGCAATAGTCAAACGCATTTCCTTTTGCATACCTGTCATTTTTATGCTGTTCAATAAAAGTGCATAAATCAGGTATATAAATCGCAAATCTACCGGGATCTTCGAATTCAAGAGGTCTTTTGGCCATATACCAGAGAAATTCTTCATCGCTGAGACTTCCTTCTGATAGATGCAGAACATAAGAATGCATCCTGTGCATGAAAAAAAGTTTTAGGTTAAAAAATATGTAAAGTATAAAAAAAACTTTTTATGTGCAAAAAGTGAGAATACAATTTATTTAACATTTATGAACACGGTAATTAGTCGTTCTTTTTGACAAGTATTATTAAATATAACGCTATTACTGCGAAGACAATGCGGGCAATGATTATGTACCAGATCTGGAATTTTCTGTATTCATGAATATTACCCAATAAACAGATAACAATAAAAAGAAGCGAGCTACATAATATGATGGATGATGGTTTCATGAAAAATATTCTTGCCGACCGGGCGGCAAGGTGACGTATACGTGTGTAACCAATCTGCATTATATTGTTTATAATACTATTTATGCCTTAATTGTTCTGATTCTTATACCAAAAAATACTCTCAATTTTAATACCGTTTAACAGAGCCAGGCATAATCTGGCGTAAAATGGGGGGATGCGGGATTGTTTATGAGTATTTATTCCCCGGTTCGTACTAAACCGGGGAATAAAAGCCCGGATGAATATTGCCTGTGAAATATTGGCCCTCTAAGAAATTTCAGTGTTTTTTTTGTTTTTAAAGAGATGATGCAGAACTTTTCTGTACAGTTCGTCGGGTAAGAATGGTTTTACCAGAATATCGTCCATGCCGGTTTGGTTTACCTGCTCTTCAATTTCTTTTGCTACATTGGCTGTGAGTGCGATAATTGGCAAAGTAACATTATTTGCTCTCATTCTCCTGCAGGCCTCGTAACCATCCATTACAGGCATATGTATATCTATTAATACTAATTGGTGTTTAGTGGTATCAAGCTTGTTTAATGCTTCAAGTCCGTTAGAGGCAACATCGACATCAGCGCCCCAGCGTTGTAAAAATGTTTTTGCAACAATTACATTCATTGGATTATCCTCCACGAGCAAAATAGATATTCCCGTAAATGGCTTTCCTTCTTCTGACGGTAACTTATTATCCAGTCTTTTATGCTCAGATATTTTTACGCCTTTTTCAAAGGTTTGAATAAAATAAAACACAGAACCCCGGCCCTCATCACTTATTAACTGCAATGATGAATTTTGTAATTCCAGGATCCTTTTACAAATAGACAAGCCGAGGCCTGTACCTCCAAATCCCCGGGAGGTAGAAGAATCAGCCTGCGTGAACCGTTCGAAAATTAATTTTTGCTTATCTTTTGCGATGCCGATTCCGGTGTCTTTAACCTGGATTTTAAGAGTGATGGTTTTTTCTGTCTGCTCTTTTACTTCGATACTCAGCTCTACAGATCCCGTTTCTGTAAATTTAATGGCATTTTGTACCAGGTTAGTTATTACCTGGGATGTTCTGGTAGGGTCGCCCGAAAGCTTATTTTGCAAAACAGGATCGATGTTTAGTTTTAAGGTAATGCCCTTGTCTTCAGCAAGCCCCTGCATTCCCTGAGCAATATTCCGTGCTATGGAAATAATATCCATTTCAATATATTCAAAGGCTATTTTGCCTGCCTCGATCTTACTGTAATCTAAAATATCGTTTACAATAGCCAGCAAATTATTTGCTGAAAAGAGCATTACTTCAATGTGTCCGGTCTGATCTTTCCTGGGATTGTTTTTTAACAGCAAATGACTCATGCCAATTACGGAATTTAGCGGGGTTCTGATCTCATGGCTCATGGTGCTCAAAAATTCGCTCCTGGCTAACAATCCTTGTTCTGCTTCTTCACGAGCTTTTTTTAATACAAAAGATACCCTGTGAGACAGCACCAGCGACTGAAGAAAGAAAAAGCTTATATACCCTGCAAAACTTAACAATCGAAATGGAGGAATAAATTCCCAATAGTGCAGCAATGAAATTGCAAATACAGGCATTAAAGCGAAGGAGCTTAAAACTGAATACTTTGCACCCGGCCTCCGGTTTTTATATGCTGATACATAAACATAAGGCAAGTACACAAGGCAAAAAATCATAAGAACTAAAAATGGGTTTATTAGCCTTGTAAAATATACAGGCGGCAAACATAATGACGCCAGAGAAAAGGCAAAGCAAACCATAGTAATACCATTTATAATGGAATTATTTACATCTTTAGGATATAAGCATCGCGTAAATAAGGCGAATAATCCTATGCCTGTAAATAAGCTCAGATATTCTAATCGTAGGGTGATATACCAGCTTATGTTTGGCAAAATAGTGTGTAATACATAATTATCTGTACCAATGATCCTGTAGCTGTAAACAATCGAGTAGATAGAAAAAAGCAAAATGGCTTTATCTCTGTTTCCCAACAGGAATAGACCCAGAAAGAAGATCCCTCCCATAAACAAACAGCCCGTTAAAAGCAGGTCAATGGCGTTAGAACGCTGTGTGTGCAGATCAATGATCTCTTTAGTCCCTATTACTATTGGATTGGCAATCCCTCCCTTGCTATGCGAAAAATTTGCAATTTGTAATATAAGATTAAGTGTATCAGGGCCCGGAAGTATGTCAATGGTCCTGTTCTGCCAATAGGGAACAAATTCTTTTTCATCGGTACTCACTTTTCCGTTTGAAGCTACCTGTTCACCGTTTATAAAGAGTTTGTAAGCAGAATATACATCAGGCATCGCAATGCACAAAGGTGTATTTATTACAGGCAGCAAAATAGTCAGTTTATATGTGGCATAGCCAAAAGCTGGTAATTTCTCTCCGTTTAACACAAAACCATCCCATTTGAAAGGAAAATTTACCAGAGTTCCTTTGTTCTCAATTGTGTCTTTCGGATTTAATAATTGATGCCAGTAAAAAGCCCACTCACCATTAAGAGCAATTCTTTCCGACAATGACTGCTGCCGTAAATCTATTGTACCCCTTGCAGCAATTGGTTTCACTGAGCCCCAGGCTGCAAAACTAATGGTTAAACAACAAAAAAGCTGCAAAAGAAATATATAAAGAGGGTTTTTAACTCCCATAAATAATTGAAACTATAAAAACGTAGTATCTGTAATCTAAGTATGGAGAATGATCGGGGTGTATTTCATCAATCAAAGATAATGGAATAAAAAAGACATTTGAAATGCCTGTCAGAAATTAGATGTTGTTCTGTATCTGTTTCGATCACGTACATTGAGCCATATTTTGGCAATCATTTGTCAAAAATTGTGCCTGCAGTCTGTTTATTAAATCAAGCGGAGCGTCTGTAATAAACTTACACATATAGAAGGTAAGATTGAAACAATCAGCCTGTAAAAGGGATGCCGTATAAACTAATTTAGCGGAGAATTTATACGATAATTCATTATGAAAGGCACCCGGTTTGTTTTTGGGGTAGCAACAAAATCTTCTATCCCGCCAAAGCAACGATTAAAGGGGGGCAGGTAATTGTGCAAAGTGATAAAGTAGATGCTTCTGTAGCAGTACGTTATGCATTTAAAGAATTTGTGGTCGCTGAATTATATAATAATGATGGCCTGCCTGCGTCATCTTTCAGGACAGATAACCGGGAATACGTGAGATAGTGAATTTAAGTAAAACTGCCCGTGCCCGGCTGATCCAACCGGCAACGCCTGGTTTAAGGATGGTACAACGGATAGCGGAGATTATAGGGACAACTGAAGTAAAGACCGGAAATTGCCGGATGAAGGGATCCTTATGATTCTTAAGATCGTTGATAAAACTTAATTGTTATCTTTAAAACCAATTAAGGTTCTTTTTAACAGCTTGTTCAAATGCGATATTTCTATTTGGTTTTACAGATTTTATGGGTAGGTTTAATGATAACCGGTGCAGGTGTTTCAGCACAGACATCCTCTCAGGAGAAGAAAGCTGATACTGTTGTCCGCAGGGCCTTATATTACATGAATGCCGGGATGCCCGATAGCGTTTATTCGTTAGCCGGAGAGCAATTTAAAAAACAGCTTAGTGCTCCTTTGTGGAACTCTGTATTCAGGAATAATTTCACGGGGATATTGCCTATAACAGATATACTGTTTATCAATAGTAAGGATGGCGTGAATAAATATAAATTACAGGGGAAGGTTCCGCTCTCTTTTTATGCCAGCCTCGACGACCAGGGTAAGCTAAAGGACTTTTTATTTCAGCCATATAAAGAAGAAGCAAACCAACCTGCAATGGGCCCGGAGGAAAGAAAAACCGACTCCCTTGCCTTAAAGATTCTGAGCTTCATCAATCAAAAACAAACAGATAGCATCTATGCCTATGCCGGAGAGTCTTTCAGACAGCAACTGGATAAAACAGCCTTTAAAAATATTGCGGAGAACAGCGTGTACCCTCTGACGCCGTTCCCTTCAGCCTCTTTTATAAGCAGCAGGAATGGCGTAAATAAATATAAAATAAACCAGTTCCAGTTTCTCTTTAGCCTGGATGATAAGGGGAAATTCAGTACCCTGCTTTTACAGCCATACCGGGAGGATGCGGTAAAAAATGAAAAAGCACTTTCTGATAATCCCTTAAAAACATCCCTTGACAGCATCGTTGACAAGGTTTTATCCGAATATATTCAAACTAAAGGGAATGCCGGCTTAAGCGCCGGAATTTATTATAAGGGTAAAGACTATTTTTATAACTACGGAGAAACTGTAATGGGAAATAAACAGTTACCCGGCAATCACACTTTATATGAGATTGGCTCCATTACAAAAACATTTACAGCGACTTTGCTGGCCCTTGCGGTGAATCAGGGTAAGGTAACCCTTGAAACTTCTGTAACCAGGTTCCTTCCCGACTCTGTTGCCTCTAATCCTGCGCTGAAAGGTATTACCTTAAAAAGCCTTGCCAATCACACATCGGGGCTGCCCCGGCTTCCGCCGAATATGAGTGAAACGGTAACAGATATTAACCAGCCTTACGAACATTATGATGAAAGCAGGATGTTCTCTTTCTTAAAGGGTTTTAAGGCCATACGGCAACCAGGCGCATCATATGAATACAGCAATTTAGCCGTGGGCCTGCTTGGTGTAATTCTGGAAAAGGTTTATGGCCGTCCTTACGAAGAACTGGTATCCACCTATATTACCAAACCTTCAGGGATGAAGGAAACAAAGATAACGCCGGATGCCGCCGGTATGAAACTGATAGCCCAGGGATACAATGAGCAAAACCAGCCTGTGCCTGTCTGGAAGTTTCAGGCTGTAAAAGCAGCAGGAGCATTAAAATCGTCTTCTAACGATTTGCTTCATTACGGTAAACTCCAGATAGGTATTTCTGATAAAACTTTGGAAAAGGCTCTTAAACTAACCCACAGGATCACATTTAAGAATAGTTCTAATATTATAGGCCTTGGCTGGCATTATTTACCGGATGATGAGAATATATTACAGCATAGCGGTGGGACGGGGGGATACCGTGCATTTTCAGGCGTTGATCTTCGCAGAAACATTGTAGTTGCTGTCCTGACAAATAATGCTTCGACCGGTGACGCCCTGGGAGTTCGGCTGATTAAAGCATTTCAGGGAATGAGATAATAACATCCTTACCGCTTAATTTTAAAATTCCGTCACATTTTTCAGGTCATCCGTCACATTAATTGGATCAGCCTGGTTCGCCTGATTATCATTGCCTGTCATTTAATAAATAACAGACATGACTATGATAATAAATTACAAAAATCTTATATGGTTAATATTAACGGCCTTCTTTTTATCTGCTCTTAATGAAATCTCTTCATTTTCTGTCGGCTGTGAATTTACGAAGAGCGGCAGTTTTAATCTTAGATATAGCTTAACTATTCAACGACCGGGAATGAACCCTTTTGCCGGTCATTTTAATCCGGGTTTTGAATCTTCAAACAATGCAGGCAGGTACTCCGCATCTGCCGACATGTTCCGGTTCAATTATGGCAATTTTAAGAAAGATCCGCTTAATCCGGGATTGATGATCGGGTTTTTCCACGACCTTATAATGCCTGCATCAGTTTTTGATGAAAAAGTAAGCAGGAACAGAAAGCTGGTTTTTGAGCCGGGAAATAAATGATATTTGTGTATAATTGATTGAGTAATGAAAGATTCTATTGGTAAATCTATTAATATAAGTAAGGTCGAGTTTTGGGCAGCAACCTCTATCTCTGTTTTTGCCCTGTTTTTCCTTACCGCCACAGCAGTTAAAAGTGAAAGTTATGAAATATGGACCAGCAGCAGATACCTTTTTGAACAGGCACACGTTAAATTTAACTATAATCAGTTTTATTTTTTCCCGCAGATTGTACGGTATATTTCGTTCTATCTGATCTTTCTGCTGTTAAATTTCAGGGTAGTCCCCGACATTCTTAAAAAGCAAAAGCTGGTTCAGAACATTCTTCTTCTGGTGGTTACTTATCTCTTTGTCGGGCTGGTACTGGGTGTAACGGATACATACCTGAAGAATTATCTGTTTTCGAAATTTGATTCGGATAACGATACCTACAATTACTTCTTTCAGAACAGCTATGTGCTTGCCGCATGGATCATGCTGCTGTATGGCCTTTATACGGCTATAAAGTATGCAGCGGTTTATCTTATAGCTAATTCGGAAACTATTCAGTCTAAATACCAGATGGTGACTACCGATGGGATTATCGCTCTTGTTCTGTGGATGATCAGCGTATTCCTGATGGTAATTATCGGTGTTGATAAAGTATTCATTTCATGCTGGGTGGTAATGATTCCCTTTGCAATTGGTTTATACTGGTTTTCGTTTTATACCTATATCCCGCAGTCGCTTAAAAAGAAGAAGCCATTCGCAGATTACCTGCTGAAAGTTTTCTGGATAGTAGCTATTTCGGTGCTGCCATTGGTGTTGCTTGGAGTGCTGATATTGGGTAACGAGGGTATGATTGCCCCTGTCATTGTATTTAATTCCGTCTTCCAGTTGGTAATTACCGCCCCGGTAACCTGGTATCTTTATAAGCGCAGACAGCAGGGCACCGACGAAGTTCAGCATTTAAAGACCGCACTGGGGCAATCTGCAGCGAATCTCGACTTTCTGCGTTCGCAGATAAACCCTCATTTTCTGTTCAATTCACTGAATACCATTTATGGCACCGCCCTTCAGGAAGATGCGCAGCGTACCAGCGAAGGAGTGGAGCGGCTCGGAGATATGATGCGCTTTATGCTGCAGGAAAATATACAGGAAAAGATTTCACTTAATCGTGAGATCGATTACCTGAATAATTATATCAGTTTGCAAAAACTCCGGACGGATACAAGTCCCGATGTGAAAATTGAAACCGATATTGACCAGGCAGTTAATACTCTTCAAATCTCTCCAATGCTGTTGATCCCCTTTGTTGAAAATGCCTTTAAACATGGCATCAGTCTGAGAGAACCCTCGCACATAAGGATCAGTTTGCAGATAAAAGGGAACACGATCTATTTGGATATCAATAATAGTATCCACCTGAAGCCGGATACCGATCCTGAGAAGAATAAGAGTGGGATCGGACTAAATAATGTAAGACAACGTTTGAAACTCCTTTATCCCGGAAAACATGAACTCATCATCAGGGAAACGGCCAGAGAGTTTTATGTACATTTAACGATGGAACTTGAAGCTTTTAGTTCAACTTTAAACTCTTAACTTTAACCTCTTAACTTTAAACTCTTAACTCTCAACTTTAAACTCAAGAATGAAGGCTATCGCTATAGATGATGAACCAATTGCCCTGGATATTATCCGGTCACACGCATCTAAAGTTCCGTTCCTCGACTTAAAAGCTACATTTACGGATGCTTTTAAGGCCCTCGACTATTTGCAGAAGGAACCGGTGGATCTTATCTTTCTGGATATTAAGATGCCTGATATTTCGGGAATTGATTTCTTTAATTCTTTGACCAAAAAGCCTTTGGTAGTGTTCACTACGGCTTATTCAGAACATGCCGTTACCAGTTTTGAATTGGATGCCGTCGATTATCTGCTCAAGCCCTTTTCTCTTGCCAGGTTTATTAAAGGGTGCAATAAAGCTTTTGAGCTGTACAACTTCAGAAATACCGGTGAGGAAAGCGATCATATTTTTCTAAAAACAGGCTTTGAACAGGTAAAGGTACTTTTTGAGGAGATCCTTTATATTGAAGCTTCCGGTAATTATGTAACTTTTGTCCTTAAAGACAAAAACGTCCTTTCAAGAAGTACTTTTAATGAGGCGGCTGCTTTGCTGCCTCCGCAGAAGTTTATACGTGTACATCGTTCGTATATGATAGCAGCATCTAAGGTTGACAAGGTAGAAAGGCACCAGGTTACTCTTGGAGAAATTAAAATACCGGTCAGTGAAATTTATAGTCAGAATCTTTCTGCTTTATGGAATAGAAATTAATAAACAGGAATTAGCTACGCAGATAAAAAGTGCCTATTGGTCGGTTTTAACTGTTTTTAACACTGTTCCTGGTTTCCTTATGACTATATTCGTATATGGTCTTCCGCTTTTTCTGCAAAGTTTCCCTTCCTGTGCTGTTTATTCTGTTTAGTTCCTTTTATGGAATTTCGCAGACTACTGTAGTAAGAGGAAGGGTTACCGACAACTTAAATAAGCCTCTTCCTTTTGTAAGTGTAGAGGCAATTGGAAGTAACCGGGGGATTAACACAAATAACGATGGGGTATATTCATTGGAAATACAAGGTAATTACTCGCAGATCAGGTTTACTTATGTTGGATATAAATCTGTAATCAAGTCGGTTATACCGGGAAAAGAGCAGGTGATCAATGTCAGGATGGACGAAGACAATAACTTACTCCAGGAAGTGAAGGTCAAAGGGAAAAAACATCGTCGTTATACCAATCGCGACAATCCTGCTGTAGAACTGATCCGTCAGGTGATTGATCATAAGAAAGGTAACCAGCCCGATCATTATAATTTTATACAGTATAATGAGTACGAACGTTTGCAGTTTTCTCTGAGTAACCTGCCGCCCGGCCTTGCAGATAAAAAGGTGCTTGCTCCTTACCGCTTTCTTTTTGAGAATAAAGATACTACAAAGCTTAAGGGTAAAGCGGTGGTTCCTGTTTTTATGGAGGAGAAGCTTTCCGATCATTATTTCAGGAAGGAACCTGAGAAGACGGTTAATATAGTAAAGGCCGATAGGTCGGTTGATTTTGGTAAGTATCTTGATCAAAAAGGCCTTACCGTTTATCTTAACAGGATGTATAACGTGGTCGACATCTATTCTTCAAATATTTTCATCGTTACCAACCAGTTCCTGAGCCCTCTGGCGGATGTGGCCCCCGCTTTTTACAAGTATTTTATCCAGGATACGGTTGTTGATAAAGATAATATCAAGCTTATTGAGCTGGCTTTCGGCCCCAGGAATAACACCGATATGCTTTTTAAAGGGAAGTTATGGATCACCATGGATGGCAACTTTGCAGTGAAAAGGGTGGAACTGGGAA
>JAATFW010000298.1 GCA_015654985.1 Sphingobacteriales bacterium
GAAACCATCCTTGGAGGCCTTACCAGGGGCATCAAAAATATTATGCATACCAGGAAGCTTATCCTTATTGCCAAAGGGGTACATAAGGCTGAGATCATTGAAAAGGCCATCCTTGGCCCGGTTACCACGGATATTCCCGCTTCAGTGGTTCAACTGCATCCGAACTGCGAAATTTTGCTGGATGCAGACGCTGCGGCACGAATTAAGAACAAAATATGAGTATAGCAATTATATCGATCTATTTCTTAACAGCCCAGAATATGGCATTGCTGAAAAGCTTTTTATACGCTTCGTTTTCTAACAGATCAGGAGAATGTCCCATAAATATATAAATATTACGGGCTTTATAATGCGGATTGGTCCATATAACCGGGTGATCGCCCATTTTTACGTCGGAAGCGGGAACATAAGAAGATTCGTCGACGCTTGCCAGCACCTGAACATTTGGCCTCGGGCTTTTATCATACGTATACCACTCCTCTGTTTTAACAGAAAAGGATGCAGGAACCCCTTTCATTACCGGGTGTGAGGGAACCTCCACGTTTACCTTTCCTTCTGCAAATTTGGGAATATAGTTCACAAACTTTATCCCTCCCATAAACTGGTAAAACCAGGGCCACATTTTAAAACCGTCAAAGTCGCCTAACAGCGTGGCATGATGAAGGCCGATCCAGCCGCCCCAGCCTTCGGTGATATATTTTTCAAAAGCAGCAAAGGCCTTATCTTTCCAGCCATAGGGAGCATAATCCATCTGAATGATCAACTGATACTGTTTTAGAAAATCTTCGTCGATTTTATCCGTATTACTGATATAATCTGTGGTAAAGTTCTTTTCCTCCGCCAGTTTATCCAGCCAGACCCGTGCCGCCTTGGTAAAGGCGATGTGATGGCCGCCCCCTTCCGCCATTACCAGTGCTTTAAACTTTGGTTTTTTCTGTGCTGAGGCCGGGCCCGGAATACACAGGAGGGCCAGCATCACACAGGCAGTAAAATAAAAGATCAACTTTTTCATCTGTTTAATTTTTTTTAATTTGTGACGAAGCTGCCATGAGCCATTCATTCCACTGTGTGATTTTAAAAATCACGACGGCTTTCATATCTTTTTTTTGTACAATTATTTATCAGTTTATTAAACCGGAAGTGCTTGAAAACCGCAGATAATGGAATTCGCAGCCTGATTTTTACAGGCTGCGAATTCCAGATCATGTACCTGCACCTTTCCCCCACAACCCGCAAACTGTAAAACACATTCCCAACTCAATGATTATCAGCTATAAAAAATATGTTATATGTTTAAATCAATTTTTTTGAAATCGCTGGAAACCCACAACTTTCAACCCACAACTTTCAACCCGCAACTTTCAACGCGCAACCTTCAACTTTCAACCCGCAACCCGCAACCTTCCCGCAACCCGCAACTCACTTCAGCGTCTTATTAATCTGTCCGAGCAAATACTCTTTCGGATCAGAATCATACTCCCAGAACATCACACCGGCCATGCCCTTGCTGTTTACATACCGGCATTTATTCTTCACAGACCACTCGCTGTCGTACGTGATAAACTTCTTCGTAGAAGCGTTATACAGATATGATGCTTTAGCTTTTTTGTCCTTATACATTCTGAAATCCTTACTGTTCAGGAGGCTGTCTTTAATAAAACTATAGCCGGATCCATACGACTGTGAACTGTATTTAGATCCGAGGATTTTCACAGAATCGCTTCTCAATATAAATGTACGGCCATAAAAGGCAATGCCCATAACCAGTTTATCCGCAGGGACACCGGCTGCCATGTAGGCCTTTATTGCCTTATCTGCATTGTTATCTTCAGGATAGTCTTTCGAGGCATACAGGTTGGTATGATGTGCAGCAATACCTCCCGAGAAGAAGTCGTATGTCATCAGGTTAATATAATCAAGATACTGCTGGGCCTTGTCCATTTCGGTATGATCAAGAAAAGAAGAAAATCCTCCGGTAGCAGTGGTCAGCAGTTTTTTTGTACCGGTTTCTTTTTCAAGAATATTAAGTTCGGAGCGGAGGGACTGAAACATAAGCGTATAATTCTGCTTATCTTCCGGGCTGTGGATATTCCCCTTTTCGCCGCCCATATCCGGGTATTCCCAGTCGATATCCACTCCGTCAAGCTGATACTTCCGGATAATATCTACCGCACTTTTTGCAAATACCACCCTTGAACTATCGGTAAGCACAGCATCAGAGAAGTTTTCGCTCCACGACCAGCCTCCTATAGAGATCAGGATCTTCAGGTCCGGATTCTTTAATTTAAGGGTATTCAGCATTCTCAAATTAGTGGTATCCGTCCGCTCATTATCCAGAAACGCCCTGCAATTCCGTACATTAACAAAAGCATAATTAATATGAGTTAGCTTTTCAGCAGCGATCCGGCTGACATCTACTTTACCTCTGAATCCACCCACGTATCCGATGATCACTTTTTTTCCTTTATAAGAACCCGCTTTTTTCTGTCCGGCATTCTGCATAGATGTAGTAACCAGAAAAAGCCCCGCCATTAGCGGCATCAGCCATACCGGTAAATAGTTTTTAAATGTGTGTGTGTTCATATTTTTAAAATGAATTATCAGGTTAATTAAATTCTGAGTCTGATATTTTTCTTCTCCATCTGTTTTACAAGAAGTATCAGAAGGAAGGATACAGCAAACGACCGCAATATTCCGGCAGCGCCAACACTTAAAAAATGAGGATACCATACACCCATCATCTCAAAAGCGAAATAAAGCAAATAGGGCATCAGGTAGCAGGTAAGGGTGCTGGTGCCTGCCGCACTGATCAGGCTGAACCAGTTCTGCTTTTTTTTGAGATCAATAAGCCAGATCATCAGTTCAAAGAACAGGATGGCGATACCGGCGCAAATGGTTATCCAGGCAGGCGTCGAGCTGATCTTAGAAATGCCGCCGCTGTAAGGGCGGATAAAAAGGCCGAAAATAATTAATATAAGGCCGGATGCGGTTAAAACGGGCCAGAGAAGTTTCTCGTATGCAGAACCCGCCAGCCGCGAGTACAAGACCGAGACTAAAGCACCCATCATGATCAGCGAAATACTTGAAGCATCGTTTACTACCGGTATATTAAAAGGCATTGCGTTCATATGCGAGGCGATGTTAATGCCCAGAAACAGCAAGGTCATCACCAGCAGCAAGTATCCGTTCCCTTTGATAAGGACAAATACACAGGCACTCACCAGGTAAGCCCATCCGATAATTCCCAGGATTCCCCACCATGAAGGCCGCATCCCATGCAAATGATCGGGTTCGCCGCCTTTATAGAGATAAGCCATCGCAAGAAGAACAACAGCGCCCAGGGCCATCATTCCATATTTAACAGGCTTTTTAACCGGATCTTTATAATCCAGCCAGATCAGGAAAAAACTGAGGGTGATTAAAAGCCCCCATACCGGATGCGGCAGCATTGCCGCAGAACTGTAACTTTCCAGGTTTACATGAAAAAAGCCCATGACGATAAGGGCAAACGACCTTGAAAAGATGTGGAAGATGGTTTTAATGAACGAATCGCCGCGGTTCATTCTTTTCAAAAGCGCAAAAGGGAGCGACAATCCAACAATAAAAAGAAAAGTCGGGAAGATGGTATCGGCAAAACCCATTCCATCCACACCATATTCCACGTGGTCGATCCAGGAGGGAAGATCTCTGACGCCCCCGACATCGTTCACAAAGATCATCAGGAACATGGTTATTGCACGGAAGACGTCGATAGAAAGAAGACGTTTGGGAAGACTGTTCATTGTATTTGTTATTTCAGGTTTAAAACATTGATTAAAATCAGCAACCGGTGATAGTATTATTAATTTAAAGATAAACGACTTATTACATTTTTATAAACGGGTCTCAGGCACCCTCAACTTTCAACTTTCAACCCTCAACTTTCAACCTAAACGTCCTTTTCCCCAGCCACATCACAGCATTCGAAAACATCCGGTTCTGGTCGCTGCTGTTAAAGATCTGATCTCCGTGGCCCATATTCATATAAAGCATATTATATTTTGTATTCGTCCATACCACAGGAAGATCACCTCCCCGCAAAAGGTCCTTTTTGCCCAGCGGGTAGTTCGAAGGATCAAGGGAAACCAATACTTTAACATCTTTATTTAACCGGGGACTGGGAAGCCACTGGTACCATTCGTTAGCCGGTGCTGTATAAGTCGCCGGCAGGCCTTTGGTCACGGGATGCCCGGAATCATCTATTGTCAGCTTTGCAGGCAGCGGAGGCCAGTTATTCATATTGAAAACTCCGCCGCCCAGAAAATCAACGAACCAGGGCCATTGTGTGTATCTGTCGTTATAGGCGGCGACATGAAAACCAAACCAGCCTCC
>JAATFW010000341.1 GCA_015654985.1 Sphingobacteriales bacterium
ATACGTTAAGGTTTAAATAATGACATATCCCCGTGAAATGGTCAACACCCCTGATATTGCCATATTTCCCCGTAGAAACGCCAACCAGGGCCGCCTTTTTGCCGTAGAAACTTTCCGGGTAGCGCAGTGCATCAATCAGCACTTTTAAAATTCCCGGAAAGCTTCCGTTGTATTCGGGAATAATGAATAAAAATTTATCTGTAGCAGTAATTTTACTTTGTAAAATTTCAAAGCTTTCCAGCTTTTGTTTTTCATACATGGCCGGGTGAATGATCCCCTCCGGAAGGTCTGTAAGCGATAAAACCGCAGCCTCGTGACCCATTCCAAGTAGTTGTTTTCTGTAATAATCAGCTATTTTAAGCGTATAACTATCAGGGCGGTTGGTACTTGCAACTATAGTAGTCATCTGTGGATAATATGTTTAAAACGAGGGATGGCCTCTCTGATTAAATTGTTTAAAGTTCGTATCTTAGGCGATTGTAAAAAAAATGTACTTGCCAGGCAAAAATAGCATTTTTAATGCAGTTGAGCCTGTGTCGTTTATTAATAACTACGGTAAGAAATTAAGGATAAGGAATGAGTAAGATTATAGCGTTAGCTAATCAAAAAGGCGGAGTAGGTAAAACCACATCATCCATAAATCTGGCAGCCAGTTTAGCTGTCCTCGAATACCGCACACTGCTTGTAGATGCAGATCCGCAGGCCAATTCTACCTCAGGGATAGGTTACGATCCCCGTACTATAAAGGAAAGTATCTACGAATGTATTATTAACGATGTAGACCCGCGCGACGCTATCCAGAAAACAGACACCCCAAATCTTGATCTCCTGCCTGCTCATATCGATCTGGTGGGTGCCGAGATCGAAATGATCAACCTCACAGACAGGGAATATAAAATGCGGGCTGTTCTTGCAAAAGTCCGCGACGATTATGATTTTATTATCATTGATTGCTCTCCCTCGCTGGGACTGATCACCATAAACGCCCTTACCGCTGCCAACTCGGTAATCATTCCCGTGCAGTGTGAATATTTCGCCCTTGAAGGTTTAGGAAAATTACTGAACACCATAAAGATCGTTCAGAATCGTTTAAATACTGATCTTGAGGTCGAAGGGATCCTGCTTACCATGTACGATGTAAGGCTCAGGCTTTCAAATCAGGTGGTTGAAGAGGTTAAAACCCATTTTCAGGACCTGGTATTTGATACCATCATTCAAAGGAATACCCGCCTGAGCGAAGCTCCGAGCTATGGTGTTTCGGTAATTATGCACGATGCAAATTGTAAAGGTTCTATCAATTATCTGAACCTGGCTAGGGAGATCATAAAGAAAAACGGATTGGTGAAAGAGAACGGCGATAATAAAGTAATAGTTAATTCATGACGCAGATTAGAAAAACAGGATTAGGAAAAGGATTAAGTGCGTTGCTGGATGACTCTGAGATGGCCCAAAGCCCCCGGCAGGTCAATGAAATGGTATCTCCCGGAAATATCAGCCATATCAGGATCAGCCAGGTAGAGGTCAATCCATTTCAGCCGCGGTCTGAATTTGACAAAGATGCCCTGAATGAACTCGCTGAGTCGATAAGGCTCCAGGGCCTCATCCAGCCTATTACAGTAAGAAAAGCAGGAGGGAATACCTATCAGCTGATCTCAGGGGAAAGGCGTTTACGGGCATCCAAACAGGCCGGGCTCACAGAAATTCCGGCATATATACGTACAGCCAACGATCAGCAGATGCTGGAAATGGCCCTGATTGAAAATATTCAGCGTGAAAACCTCAATGCCATCGAAGTAGCCCTTAGTTTCCAGCGCATGATCGATGAATGCAACCTTAAACAGGAGGAGCTGGGCGACCGCGTAAGTAAGAACCGCTCTACCATCACCAATTATATCAGGCTGCTGAAGCTTCCCCCGGTAATTCAGGCTTCTATCAGGGACAATGAAATTACGATGGGGCATGCTAAAGCCATTCTTGGCCTTGAAGATGTAGATAAACAGTTGTATGTTCATAATGAAGTAATAAGTAAAGGGCTTTCTGTTCGTAAAGCGGAAGAGCTGGTAAGAGATATTCAGCGTACCGGAATTAAAAAAGCAGGAGCGGATAAAAACGAGGCGGTTTCTTTCCAGTTTCAGAAAATCCAGGACGACCTTGCTTCTAAATTTGCTACTAAAGTGCGGCTGAAGGTTCAGGGAAAGGGGAAGGGCGCCATCGAGATTCCTTTTGTTTCTGAGGACGACCTGAGCCGTATACTTGAACTATTAGACTGGTAAATGTATATATTAAGATTGCTTTTTTTGCTGGCTTCTCTGGCTTTTACGTTGCCGGGCTTCGCACAAACAGATTCTGCTTTTGTTAAAGTCGATTCTGCAGTTGGAAATCCTGCTTCGAAGAAACCAAAGACACTGGTTGTAAAAGATACTACTATAGTCCCTCTTAATAAAACAGCCCCCGCTAAACATGGAGTAGTAAAAGATTCTGCCCGCCTGGCGCTTGAGGCGATGCCAGCAAGGGCGGCATGGGGTTCGGCAATGGTGCCTGGTCTCGGCCAGATAAGGAACGGGCGCTGGTGGAAAGTGCCTTTTATCTATGGAGGACTGGTAAGTGTGGGCCTGGCATTTGAGTTTAACCAGCGCTATTATAAAGAGTTTCTCAAAGAGCTGCAGTATCGTACTTATACACGGGGTGCAGACGATCCGGCCCGCAAAAACCCCAAATATCTGCAGTATGATGATAACGCTTTAATTTCAGCAAAAAATTTCTACCGTCGTAACCGTGATCTCAGCATCCTGGGTTTCCTGGGTGTTCATGCCATAAACATTATTGATGCTTATGTAGACGCTAAGTTCTTCAGGTACGATATCAGCGATAAATTAGGCTTTAAGGTTCAGCCATCCTTAATGCCCCCGGCTACATATGCTTTCAGTATGCCGGTTCCGTCCATAAAACTAACTATTCCATTATGAAGGTACTATGAGCATTTGCATAAACTTACAAACAAACAGGGGTAATTGCTTATGGATAGCTTCATTACCATTAAAAAATAAAAGCACAGCACTCATGAGTGCCATAAAAAGACAAATTAATTAACGAATAATCATTTCAATGAAACTTGCCCTTTTAGGTTATGGAAAAATGGGACGCACTATAGAGCGTTTTGCTTTAAGCCGCGGACATGAAATTGTGCTTGCAATTGACGAAAACAATCTGGATCTGCTGACAAAAGAAAATCTCGGAAAAGCAGATGTTGCCATTGATTTTAGTACCCCGGCTTCGGTGCCTGGCAATATAGATAGTTGTTTTGATGCTCACCTTCCCATAGTAGTAGGTACAACAGGCTGGTATGGTCACCTCCAGGAGGTAAAAGATAAATGCGAAGAAAGTAACAATTCCATGCTTTATGGCTCTAACTTTAGTATAGGAGTAAATCTGTTCTTTTTTATAAACAAGGTGCTGGCAAAAATTATGGGTCCCTATCCTCAGTACGATGTACAGGTGGAGGAAATTCATCATACGCAAAAACTTGATTCGCCCAGCGGAACGGCGATCACCCTGGCTGAAGGGATCATAGAAGAGCTTGACCGGAAAAATGAGTGGGTAAATAATCTGGTAGGTACAGGTGAAGAAGTAATGAATAAGCCTGAGCAGTTGCTGATAGAATCGCACAGGATAGAAGATGTACCGGGTACGCACACTGTTATCTACAGCTCTGAAGTAGACCAGATAGAGCTTAAGCACACCGCACACAGCCGTGCGGGTTTTGCATTAGGTGCTGTACTGGCCGCAGAATGGCTGAAAGACAGGAAAGGTTTCTACTCTGTAAAGGATATATTTGATTTTAATAGTTAATCACAATAATTAATGTACTAAATGAATTATTTAGCATTTAACATAGGGATCCTGCTGTTTGCAGGGCCTGTATTAATATTAGCTTACATCGGCTATTGGCAACTTTTTAAAAAGGCCGGAATCGCCGGATGGAAAGCTTTGATCCCCGTCTATAACTATTTATTAATGTTGAAGATCGCCGGCAGGCCTGCGTGGTGGATAATTTGGCTTTTTATCCCTGTTATTAATGTCATTGCGGCCATAGGGGTGATGATCGATTTCGTAAAAAGTTACGGTAAATTCCATTTCTGGGAGCATGCTGCGGCTGTAGTGCTGCCGTTTATCGTTTTACCCTTATGGGGTTTTGATAAAAACACCCATTATCTGGGCGCTTCCGCAACCGAAGAATTTAAACAGAAATATCCGTATAAAAAATCAACAGGACGCGAATGGGCCGATGCCATCATTTTTGCTGTCGTCGCCGCCACCCTCATCAGGAGTTTCCTTTTGGAAGCCTATACCATCCCGACCGGTTCTATGGAAAAATCACTATTAATAGGTGATTTCCTGTTTGTAAGTAAGGTAAATTACGGTCCGCGTATCCCCATGACCCCAATTGCTTTCCCTTTTGCTCATCATACCATGCCCGTTATCGGCACTAAAGCTTACTGGGACGGCATTGAACTGGATTATCATCGTCTTCCCGGGTTTGAGAAGATCGAACGCCGTGATGTAGTGGTATTTAATTATCCGATGGAGGCCGATGCCCCTTTTAACAGGCCTGTAGATAAACGCGAAAACTATATTAAACGCTGTATAGCCATCAGCGGTGATACATTGAGGATCATTAACGCAGATGTTTACGTTAACGGAAAACTTTCCGAAAAACCCCGGTTTGCACAAAAATACTATTCTGTAAAATCAGACGGTACCGATTTCAATCCTCAAACACTGCAGGATATGGATATTGAAGCTCAGCGCGTATCAGAAGACGAATACTATTTTAATATGACCCGTCAGCAGGCTGAGGAAATAAAGGCATGGGCCAATGTTAAAGAGGTGAAGCCCATGATAAAAAATGCCAGCGAATATGAATCCGACATTTATCCCAGGAACCCTGCCTTCCACTGGAACCTGGATAACTTCGGTCCCATCATTATTCCTAAAAAAGGCTGGACAGTAAAACTCGACAGCACCACCATCCCAATTTATAAAAGAGCTATCGAAGTGTACGAACATAACAAGGTAGAGCAGAACGGTAACCAGTTAGTTATAAACGGCAAACCCGCCGGCTCTTATACCTTCAAAATGGATTACTTCTGGATGATGGGCGATAACCGCGACAACTCTCTCGATTCCCGTTTCTGGGGCTTTGTTCCCGAAGACCATATCGTCGGAAAAGCCATGTTCGTTTGGATGAGCTGGAACACCAATGGCTCTTTCTTAGGGAAGATCCGCTGGAACAGGCTGTTTATGGGGATACATTAGGTTGAAAGTTGAAAGTTGAAGGTTGAAAGTTGAAAGTTGAAAGTTGAAAGTTGAAGGTTGAA
>JAATFW010000319.1 GCA_015654985.1 Sphingobacteriales bacterium
AATAATAAATATCTGAACAACGTAGATGATATTAATATATTTTCCGACAAGTTTGTAGATGGAAATTATATAGATATGGGCCTGGAGATAGACAGCGCTTTTGCTAAGGGCGATACAATAAGGGCCGAGGTTTGGTCGCTTACGGAAAGTGCCTGTCATTTCTGGACAGACATCCAGACTCAATTGAGGAACGGCGGCATTTTTGCGTCTCCGCTCACCAATGCCCGCACAAACGTGAAGAAACTGACAGAGAATTCTAAAAATGTTACCGGTTATTTTGGTACTTCATTGGTCGGAACCGCAGAAAGAAAGGTAGAATAATTATTTAAAGCATAGGGGTAAGCCCCCTCCTTGTTGTATCACTATCAAACAATTGATACAACGATGAAACCAGCTTTTAACATTATTTCAAAGGCAGCATCAAAATTAGTGATGATCTGCCTTTTTGCTTTTTCGTTTACTCCTGCAGTAAGAGGTCAGCAACCTGTAAGTAACATACATATCGGATTTTGTTATCCTCTCAGTACAAACGGGTCGCGGGCTGCTGAATATACCAATAATGCTTCTTTTCATGTTCTTGCAGGCCTTTCTAAAGAAGAAAAAGCTTTCAGCTTTGCCGGCATTTCCAACGTGGTGAAAGATAAAATATCGGGATTTCAGTTTGCCGGAATATCAAACCATGTGAAAAATAGGGCAGAAGGCTTTCAGTTTGCAGGAATCCTTAACCAGGATGGAAAACACATGAAAGGCTTCCAGTTCGCAGGAATTTACAACGGCGTTGATACCGTAGACGGCTTTCAGTTTGCCGGTTTTCTGAACCGTACCAAAACGGTAAACGGTTTTCAGTTTGCAGGCTTCAGCAATATTGCCCGTAAAGACGTTGATGGTTTTCAATTTGCTGGTTTCAATAATATTACTGGCGGCAGTTTTAAAGGTTTTCAGTTCGCCGGCTTTGTTAACAAAGTTAAAGATGTTGATGGTTTTCAGTTTGCAGGTTTTATCAATCTTGCCAAAAAGGTACGGGGACTGCAGTTCGCAGGCTTTATAAATATTGCCGACAGCAGCGATCATTCGCTTGCTCTTGTTAATATCATTAAAAATGGCGAGATGAACATTGGCCTCACAACAGATGAAACGCAAACTACTCTTCTTTCTTTTCGTTCAGGAGGCAGGGTGTTGTACGGTATTATAGGCGTTGGTGCAAACTGGAAAACTAACTCGTCGTATATGGCGATGGAAGGAGGTTTTGGCGTGCATCTGCCTTTTTCAAAATCTTTCAGAGTAAACACTGAACTTACAAGTACATATCTTGAAGACTGGAAGAAAGGATTCTACTACAAAAATTCTGTTCGCATTCTTCCTGCAATTAAATTATCGCCGCGCATTGAGCTTATTGGAGGCCCTTCAGTAAACTTCTCTTCAACTAATACTGAAGATGGAATGAAAATGATAAAAAAGGATTTCTGGCATAAATACTCAGATGGCGACAAACACCAGATGTTTATAGGGTATACCGCTGGGGTACAGGTAAGGCTATAACGCCTTTTGCTATTGCTTTTCTCAATCAGCCGGAGAAGAAGCAAGCAGTTGGATAACGGAAAATCAGGGTAAGGTCCAATGCCTTAAAAACAGACTGATTGAGCAGAAGATCATCCTCTCCTGAATTGTCAGTACAATAGTTTGATTTTAAATAAGGGCTTTTCTCTATAAAGTGTTATTTTTGAATAAATCTATCAACTATTCATGAAAAAAATTATTCTCATCTTATTGATTGCTATTGGTTTCGCTGCCTGTAAGAAGGAGAAAGAGGATATTAAAGAAACACAGGAAGAGAAAATCACGAATCTTTCTTATGGTACGGATACCATACAGAAAATGGATGTATACCTGCCCGCATACCGCACTGAATTGACCCCTCTGGTTGTGCTGCTGCATGGCGGCGCCTGGGTGGATGGCAGCAAAGAAGATGTTCAGTTCATACAAAACATTCTTTTGCAGAATGGAATAGCCAGTATCAATGTCAACTACAGGTATGCCTCTCCAGCCAATCATTACGAAGGAATGATGGCTGATGTTCAGTCGGCCCTTGTTTTTGCACGACGTAATTCAAATGATTGGGTAGTCAGAAAAAAGAGTGTTATTCTGTTAGGCGTAAGTGCCGGGGCTCACATCGGCCTTTTATACGCCTATGGTTACAAACAACCTGACGAAGTAAGTGCCGTAATCTCTCTGGCCGGACCTACCAGTTTTTCATCGCAGTATCTTGAATATGCAAGTGCTGCCAGTCTCAAACTGGCAATAGAATATATGGCAGGTGCTGCAATAACAGGTACAGCCCTCGATAACCGGTTTGCACTGGCAAGCCCGGTTAACAGAATTAGTAATGTTCCTACTTTACTTATTCATGGTACTGCCGATGCTGTAGTGCCCTACGAGCAGTCGGTTTTGCTGGGATCGCAGTTAACCATGCAGAATATTGCTCATAAACTCGTTTCAATAGAAGGCGCCGGACACGACCTCGGAATTAATAATCCCGCTGCTGCAGATAAGATATTACAGGAGATAATTGCCTGGGTTAATGCTTATTCTAAATAATGGTAAATATTTTTAAAATTAATTGAAACTTTTACTTGTCCGCCGGCGTATAAGCTGATGTCCTCCCAAAGGGCATGTTTTTCATAGGTAGATGTAGGGCTGAATATTTTTATTCAGCCCTTTTTTTCTGACAGTTCTCTCCGGAATAAATACATTTCTGTATATCACATTTCTGGCACAATAACTGTATCAGCTATTCTGATATTTCTTAAGTTAAACTATGAAAAATTAAATTGTAGCGAATAACGAATATTATCAGTATAAACACATACTATTACAAAAGAATAATCAAATGGAAACAATATTGACACCCAAAGAGGCAGAAAACATTCTCGGCCTGCTTCCTGATAAGGATATCATACGAATTAAAAGCGATAAAATACGTTTTGGAGAGTATTTCATTGGCCATGAACACAATAATTATTTCAGGGTTAATCCCATTAATGTAATAATGAGGGAAGGAAGGCCGGTAAATATCAACCCCGACGACATTACAATAATCTGAACACTATATGGAGTTGCTCTACTTTGTCATTTTCAATAACACGCTTAAAACTTCACAGGCACATCTCCGGCCTGCTCTGATTTAACACTGCCGGCAAACCAGCATAATCAAAGGGTGACAACTACATTTTCAGGATCAAGCTTTTTGAACAATGTGCGGTATCTTACTTTGTAACTGTTTGTCAGACAGGTATATTTCTCCTCTTTAGATAATAATTCAGCCTTAGCAAGATCCTCCTTAGCCATGGCAAGTTCTCCTGTAATGGTTTTCAGTACAGAGAGGTTAAGCAGCGAGGTGATGGTACTTAACGTATCGTTTATGGCGAGGGCTTGCGTCTTTGCCTGAAGATAGAACCATTTAGCCTGTGAATACAATTTCAGATCACGGTACATCCCGGCAAGAAACTCAAAGCTTTTTATCCTTCCCTTAAAATCGTCAGCCGAACTGTAGAAGGGTAAAGCTTTACTAATCACATAAAATTCCGCAAGCCTGATCTTCTTTTCCTGCCTTTTGATCCGGGCGATTTTTAAATAAATAGCACCAAGGCTATCCCGTCTGCACACTTTATCGTAAGCTATCTTTGCGAGATCAGCATATTTAAACGCCTCTTTATAATTCTTCTTTTTAATAAAAAGATCGCTGACGTATGAGGCTGTATTACCAGCCAGTACTGCTTCTCCCCATTCAAGCTGTACACTATAAAGGTCAGTGTACACCTTTTGTGCTTCGGCCGTCAGCCCATTGCTTTGATAAACCCGGGCAAGCAGCGCCATTGCCTCTGCCTGCCCTTTCAGATCTGAATGCTTTTCATAGATCGAGCAGGCCTTTAGCAGTTGGACAATCGCCTCTTTACTTTTAAGCCTGAGGGATAGCTTCCCCATCTCTGTTCTGATACCTGCTTCCCAGAGTTCATCTCTTACAGGAGCGGTCAATAATGCACTCCGGTAATTTTCAATTGCTTCTTCTGGTTTTTCTGCGCTTGTTGACAACGCCTCCTGCAGGTAAAAATTTACTTTTAAAGTGAGTGAATCCTTCAGGGACGAATCGGCCACAACACTATCCCTCAGCTCAAAGGCATTTGCCTCAAAGCAACAAATAATCATTAAGGTGAGGTAAAATATAAATTTCATATATGATTTTTTAAAGCCTGTCAATTTTACTTTAAACTATCTGCAAAGTACGTACCAGCCTTTATTGTTTTTAATGAGATTGTTGCAGCTTAAACAAATGAAGGAATTGGGATTGCCCTTTGAACTCATATCGGAGGTTTTGCAACAGGCATTTACGCTATAAAACAGATGCCAGCCATGAGAATATTTTCAGTGTCAGATAGGTTAAAACAATAAGGAATCCCAGAACAACTATAATTATCAGAAAAACAATACCTCTGCCGCTTCCCTTATATTTGCCCTCCACGTAGTGTTTCTTCAATAAATTTATATTCCTGGTATTTGCTTTATACCCGAAGTCAAAGATCCAGCCAATAAGGGGGATTGCACCTATTATGGCATCGATCAGAATGTTAAGCACCATTAATATAAGTACTTTACCGCTTGCACCATGCCGCGCTATCGTCAATACCAGGACTGCTGACACCAGAAATCCGGAGATATCTCCCAGAAAAGGAATAAAGTTCACAATGGGATCAAGTCCAAACCTAAAAGACGTTCCAGGTATTCTGAACTGATCATCCATCAACCGGGCAACCCGCTCCACCCACTTCAACCGTTCAATACTGTTGTTATTCTCCCGCGATAATTCATATGCCATATCGTTATAACCTCTCAACACGAAAAAAGATTTTAATGCAGTGTTATGTTAAAGATAAAAATGGCTTGTTACATTTTTATAAAACAAAGAATTTCGGGCGATTTACACTTATAACTTAACTTTATGACCTATAGTTTGTTACGTATCACTTACTACTTACTACTTACCACTTTATTTGGAATCGTGATTAAATAATATTATCTATGGGTCATTAATTTTAAATAAAAAATGCAGGTATTAGATAAGCAGGCCCTCGATATTATAGTATTTTCCAATATCGTTAAAGTGGCGTACGGCGAAAATATTAAAGATTATTTCATGAATGAATTCCGGACTTCTCCCGAATCATGGGATAAAGTTTTTAAAGAGGGCTCATGGAATGAACTGAATCAGGCAGAAAAGAAAGAAAGGGAAGCACTAATAGATCAGGCCCTGGGAAATTTCGATCTTAAACGGGCTACATTCGATCTGTAAGACGGAAACATTATCCCTTTGCGATAATAACGATGAAAGCAAACGAACTACGGATCGGTAATATAATAGCATTACAGGATGGTTCCTGTTTTGAAGTATCGGCAGAAACTTTCAGTGCTCCGGCATTCCCGGCGAATATTGAGGGCAACTTTGTCCCCCTGTTACTGACAAAAGAATGGCTGCTAATGCTTGGCTTTGAAGAAACAGGCAAAAATGTTTTCAGCCTCCGGTCATATCCCGAATTGTTAGTCAGGGCCTGGAACGACGAATTTGAATTAGTGCTCAATGGAAAACTTCTTTTTACCAGGTCTTTTAATGTACACCGGTTCCAGAACCTTGTATTTGAAATAACAGGAGAAGCGCTTCCTGTTAAAGAAATAAAAGATGAATCAGAAGAAGCAATCGAAATAGTGGCAGATGGCATTCTTTATCAGTACGTTCCTGCCGATCCCGCACAGCAGAAATTATCTTTTGACCTTTCAATTGAAGGCGGGCTCTATCATGTTAACTATAAAAAGGATGGAGAGGGCTTCTGGAAATTTGATGGATATAATAAAAAGTGACAGGAGCGAAATAATTTATTCTTAAATAAGTATATCTTCAATCTTTAGTGTCCTGTAGAAAGATATTCTATTTTTATATGGAAACGCGCATAGATTAGGATGGTTGAGCCGAAATTAATTGCAACATTATTTCAGGAAATACAGGACGGTAAACAGGCCTCATTTAATGAGCTGTTTTCAGCCTGTTATGAAAGATTGGTAGTTTTTGCTCAACAATATGTAAAACAAAGAGAATGCGCCGAAGAAATTACTTCAGAGTTATTTGTAAAGCTATGGCTCAGACGAAATAAATTATCAGAAATTTTAAAGCCTGAAGTTTACCTGTATGTTTCTGTAAGGAATGCTGCCTTAAACCATCGAAGGAATACTTCAAGATTTACAGCAATTTCTATCGATGAGCCCGGAATCCAGCCATTGGAAAACATACTTACCTATACTACTGAATCCCATATGGAACAAAATGAGCTCGTTGTGAAACTTAACCAGGCGATAGAAAAATTACCCCGGAGGCAACAACTCATATTCAGGTTAATAAAACAAGATGGCCTTAAATGTAAAGAGGTGGCCCAAATTCTGAATATTTCAACCAGAACAGTAGAAAACCAGGTTTATAAGGCTATCAAAGTCCTGGCCGGCACTCTGAGTATATATCTCGGTTATCATCCCCAAAAGAATATACGGGATAAAGATAAACAGGTGTTGTCTAAGATGCTGCTTTGCTTATTTTTTTAATACCTGTAAGTATTTTAAAGATTTGTGGTGTCTTTAAATATATACAAAATCAATCAAATGGAAAAACGGCGTTTCCTGACATTGTTATCTTTAAAGTTTACATCCGGACTCTCAGACCGGGAGAATGAACAGTTGGAACAGGCAATTCAATCGAATGCTGAGTATGAAAAGATTGCTTATGAATTAACCCGTTATTTCGGGCATAAAGATAAATCTCTCTCAGATCATCAGGATAAGCTGAGAGAGGTTTGGAAAACCATAAATGATATGGAGTCTAAGCCTGAATTCATTCAAAAGTACGATTTCAGACAGCCGGCAAACCTGGTCGTTTTCAGGTTAAACAGTTTACTGAAAATTGCAGCAGTACTGTTTATTATTCTTAGCACCGTACTGCTGATATACAATTTTTACCCCCGCGCAAAATTGCCGGTATTCATCTCTTTAAGCACTAATGGTAACAAACTATTTAAAACGCTTGAAGACGGCACTAAAATCTGGCTGAATAGAGGATCATCCCTTAAGTATAACAATGATTTTGGTTTAACTAAACGGGAGATATTTTTGGAGGGAGAGGCTTTCTTTGATGTCGCAAAAAACGCTGCAATTCCTTTATTTATACATACAGGAAATATAAATATTGAAGTTAAGGGAACTGCATTTAATGTAAATGCATGGAAAATCCGTGAAACCATTGAGGTATCGTTGATCAGGGGATTGATAGAGGTAAGCAATAATTTAGAAAACGATCGTAAAATTTTGCTGAAAGCAAATGAGAAATTGATTATCCCGGCAGGAGTTTCACTGACGGGGGAGAACAAATTATATCATATTGCCCTTCTTGATTCCGGGATGCAGGCAAAAGACATAAAGTGGACCAGAGATTCTCTCACATTTAAAAAAGAAAAGTTAAAAAACCTTGTGGTCCAGCTCGAATATAAGTATAAAGTAAAAATAGAGATCAGGAATGAGAAACTGAAAAACAAACAATTTACAGGGGTTCTCAGAAACGAACTTCTGACAGAGGCACTAGACGCCTTAAAATTATCATATCCTTTTACCTACACCTTTTCGAATAAGCAGGTCATCATTAAATAAAAGCAAAGATCGCATGAACAATAAAACCTGTATACTTATAATATACTCTTTGCTTTTTTGTACTTCGTTATTTGCTCAGAAACAAAAGATATCAATCACGGCGGATAATCAGCCAATTAAAGCGGTCTTTGAACAAATTCAGGCTAAAAGCGAATATTACATTTTATATAGCGATGAAGTGATCCCCGATTCAATGAAAGTTTCTGTTCAGGCAGATCATCTTCCGGTTTCAGAGATCCTGAACACTATTTTAGGCAATAAGGGGCTTTCCTGCAGCCTTACACATAAAGGGCTCATTGTTATTTCTGCATCAGCGCCTGAGAGACGTAAAAACTCTCCGGGTGCAACCCCATTGCGCCCGCAGATCTTTGGAAATGTATCTGATCAAAAAAACAACGCCCTCGCTTTTGCTTCTGTTGCCTTATTACAGGAAGGCAGGCAGTTTGCCGGAACTATGACTGACGAAAAGGGTTCTTTCTCTCTGTCATGCAATCTTCTGGAAGATCAGAAGTATACCATTAAGGTTTCTTCTGTTGGATATCAAACGTTTATGCATGATTTTGTTTATCCTGATACAGGGTTTATGCACCGCGTCATTCTCACTGAAGAAAAGAATACATTAAAAACGGTTGTTGTTACAGCAAGAAGACCACTGGTGGTAAGGAAAGCAGACCGTTATGTCATTGATGTTGAAAACAGTTTTCTTGCTAATGGTAATTCGGGGCTTGATGTCCTTCAGAAGTCTCCGGGAATATGGGTGGATCATAACGGAAGTATCAGGATAAAAGGCAATCAGCCTGTTGCGGTAATGATCAATGACGTCTTTCAGCGGATGTCATCGGAAGAATTAGCAGAATATCTGAAAACCCTGAAATCGGAAGCGATCAGCAAGATCGAAGTCATTTCAAATCCTCCTTCAGAATTCGAAGCTTCAGGATCGGGCGGCATCATCCATATTATACTGAAAAAAGCAAGAGAGGACGGGTTTGTTGGTTCCATATTTGGAAGGTACCAGCAGCAGGGGGAAAAGCCGGCAGCAGGCGGCGGAATTTCTCTTGATTATAAAGTGAAGAACCTGTATCTGTTTGGCAGTGCATTTTATACAAAGGAAAAAAGTTACTATCTGGCTACAACCGATATTGTTTACCCGGATAAAAGTCTTTATTACAGTTCGACAGACCGGAATAATAATAACGACAGAAGACAATATCGTTTAGGTATTGCATATGACTTGTCGCGCACACAATATATCGGCCTTCAGACTGTGGGAGCTGATAGTAAATTGCTGCAGTCCTTTATTACCGGTATCGACTATATAAATTCCGGAAGCACCACCTCCGGCATATCTGATTCTTACTGGATAAGAAACCCCGGATTAACCAGCAGCACTCTGAATTACCTGTGGAGGATTGATAGTGCGGGCTCTTCACTGAAAGTTATTGCCGACTATACCGGGAGTAATAAAACCGAAACAAATAACTTCTCTGCGGCTTATAACGACCCTCTTAAAGATGCGGTATATAGAACAAATACCCCTAATAATACCAATATTTACAGCTTTCAGTCAGACTATACAAAAGTTCTTAAAAACAAAACAGAAATTAAGGGGGGAGTTAAATTTGCCTCCACAAAAAGAGATAATGAGCTTATCAACGAAGATTTTACGGCGAATGAGTGGGTGCTGGACCCCTCAATCAGTAACAGGTTTATATACAATGAAAAACTGTTAATGGGGTACATGTCTTTTGAAAGAACGGTAAACAAAACCAGCATTAAAATGGGCGTACGGGCTGAAGAAACTTATGTAAGAGGCAACTCTCTCACGTCTGGCCGGCAGTTTTCAAAGAAATATTTTGGACTGTTCCCTTCGGTCTTTATCAACAGGAATATCAACGAAGCAAGAGCAAATGCCGTTCACCTAAGCTATTCGCGGCGGCTGCAAAGGCCTGCTTTTAACGAACTGAATCCCTACCGTCTGCAATTTGATACTTATATGGTCAAAATTGGTAATCCTGATCTGTTACCTCAGTATACCCATAACATGGAATTTGGTTATGAATTTAAGAAGGGTTATTCGGCAGATGTGTTTTTTTCGTCAACCAGTAATACTATCGGCGAGCTGGCTAACCCCGTCAGCAATAATGTCATTGAATACCAATCACAAAATTTCAATAACAGCAGCGACTATGGATTCAGCTTTAATGCTCCGGTCAGTTTAGCCCCCTGGTGGACAACAAATACTAACCTGTCTTTCCATCATTTTAATTATACCATTAACAATTTTAACAACGATCAGACTTCTTTTTTTGCCAAATCATCGCAGACCATTAATATAAAAAAGATTTTCGATCTGGATACCTATGCCGAATACCGCTCCCCCTATGTTAGAGGTAATTCGAGGTTAGCTCACGTATTTTATTTCGACATGGGATTTTCAAGGAAAATATTGAATAAGAAGGTCAGGCTAAGTCTGTATTTTACCGATATATTTAACACATTCCATGAACAGGACGTTACTGCCTACAATAATACGCGTATCGACTTTTATCAGAAAAGGCCAACCCGTACAGCTATTTTCTCCTTTAATTATAGTTTCAGCTCGGGAAAGAAATTTACCAATAAAAAGATCGACCAGAGCAATAACGAAGAAAGAAATAGAATTGGTAATTAACGCCTTCTCTTTTATAAGCTTTAAGATATATTAAAGAGAAGATATATTAAAGAGAAGGCCTGTTTCCTTCCTGTAACTCAGATTTTTTTGCCGGCGCTACTCCGATCCTGTTTCAATAATCTCATTACATCGTCGTAAGTGCCGGTAAAGGGACCTGATGACTCAATTTTTAACGCAGCCATAGCTGAAGCAAATTCCCCCGCTTCCTGAATTCCTGCCCCCTTAGCTTTTTTATATAAATACCCCGCCATATAGGTATCTCCGCATCCGGTAGCATCTGTAACTGTAGCAGGTTTATATGCGGGGATATCATAAAAAACCCCATCAGCATAAATAAGGGAACCCTTGCTGCCAAGAGTAATAATGACTTCTTTTACACCAAAACCGGCAAGGACCATTGCTCCGTCTCTTACACTTGCGGTTCCCGTCAGCACCTCCATTTCAGAATCATTTGCCTTTAAAATGCTCACATATTGAAGGGCTTCCTGCTTTTCAGGCCAGCCGATAGCCCTCACTTCATTTTCCCTCACTTCCCGTAAATAGCCCTGAACATCCAGCGAAACGACCCCTTTCAAGGATAAAAACCGGATTACGTCAACCGGAATATCATCAGCAAGCAATGGCCCCAGGTGGAACGTAGCAGCTTCAATATTAAGCAGGGCGCTAACCGTGAAGGGGTCCGCTTTTTGTAATACCCGTTGAGTGCGGTGGTCCTGGTTTTCCTTATAGATATTTTCAAAGCAAACGGTATGCTTGCTGGGCAGCATATTTACTGTTATATCCTTAGCCCGCAGATCAGAAACAATATAATTTTCTTTCACGGCAAGTGCCGTGACCAGCATGTACGACACTTCCATATTTCTGATTGCATTAGAAAAATAAAACGAAGTGCCTCCCGGCATATTGACTTCAGAAGTGGCCGTAACTACTTTGTCTAATGTGATGTGTCCGATACAACAAATATCAACCATGTACTTTTTTTATGTTCTTTTTGTTCAACTGTCAGGAGCTTTGGCCGAAAGGTTGATCTAAAACACCTTCAACCTGTACAACACATTTCCAATTTAATGATTATCAGCTATAAAAATGTGGTATATTTAATTCAGGATTTTAAAATCGCCGGGAACCTTCAAACTGTACAACACATTTCCAACTCTATGATTATCAGCTATAAAGATGTTGTATATTTAAATCAATTTTTTAAAATCGCTGGAAACTTTCAACTTTCAACTTACAAACCGCAACCTTCAACCCGCAACCCGCAACCTTCAACCCGCAACCCACAACCCACAACCTTCAACCCGCAACCCATCCATTTTTTCATTGCCGTTAAGCCAGCATTAGCACCAGTTCTTCAATGAATGCAATTTGAGCGGGGTTAATTTTCTCTTTCGCCTGTCCAACCGGAAACCATTCAGCTTTGTCAATTTCAGGATATTCCCTGATATTCCCTGATTTGAGAGGCCATTCCAATGTAAAGGTATTGCAGACAATATTATCCGTTTTAATATTCCCTTCAACAGCCCAGGCAAAGACCGTTTTCCCGCCCTTCTGAATAACGGGGGGCAATTCAACCATCTCTCCGCTCAGATCAATCCCCAGCTCCTCTTTAAATTCCCTGACAGCAGTTTCCTGCGGAGTCTCATCATCCGCAATTTCGCCTTTGGGAACTGACCATGCGCCCGCATCCTTGCGTGCAAAAAATGGCCCTCCGGGATGTACGAGCAACACTTGCAGCTCTGCATTGTTGAATCGATACATCAGTACACCTGCGCTTTTCTTTGCCATAGTCTCTATATTTTCGTATTCTTCAGCAAATTAAAAATACTTTTTGCCAATTAACGAATAGACACTAAATTACGGTGCACACATTTAAGTTTTAAAAACCCCGATATGTTGATTGTAAAACACATTCTTACCGTCTTTTTTTTATATTTTAGTTTAACGGTCACGGCGCAGACTCCCGATGGAAGAATTGCCATCATTCCAGAACCTGTAAGCATCATACCAGCAGAAGGATACTTTACATTGCCATCTCAGACCGTTATAAAAACAGATGCAAATGCAGAAAGTATGGAGGTTGCAGCTTATTTAAAAAATAAGTTAAAGGTTACCGGGCAACCGGTTACAATAAGCAATACAGCGTCTCACAGTGCAATACAACTGGTTTTACTGGATAAAGAAGACACAGAACTGAATAAAGAAGGATACAGGCTTCAGGTCATCCCCGGAAAAGTTACCATACAGGCGAACAAACCTGCAGGATTATTCTATGGCGTACAGACGCTCCTTCAGCTCTTTCCCAAAGAGATTGAAAGTAAAGACGAGATACTGAATATAAAATGGCAGGCACCCTGCGTCTCCATAACCGATTATCCCAGATTTGAATGGAGGGGATTGATGTTCGATGTTGCCAGACATTTCTTTACTAAAGAAGAAGTTAAGCAGTATATCGACCAGATGGTACGCTATAAATTTAATATCCTTCATTTACATCTTACGGATGATGAAGGATGGCGTATAGAAATAAAAAGTTATCCCAAACTCACACAGGTGGGTGCCTGGAGTGTTAAAAAAGTGGGTTATTTTGGAAACTTTACCCCTCCCGCGCCTGATGAACCACGTACTTATGGAGGATATTACACACAGGAAGATATTAAAGAACTGGTAAGGTACGCAAAAGAACGTTTTGTGAATATTTTGCCTGAAATTGATGTTCCGGGACATAGTCTTGCTGCTATTGCTTCTTATCCCGAGCTATCCTGTACTCCCGGTGCCGATCAGTACAAAGTAAGGTCGGGAGAGAAAATAATGGACTGGTCGCATGGAGCCCCTCCAATCGCTCTTTTAGATAACACCCTTTGTCCGGCTAACGAAAAAGTGTATGAGTTTCTGGATAAAGTGGTATCCGAAGTGGCCCGGCTTTTTCCGTTTGAATACATCCATATGGGCGGAGATGAGTGCCCTAAGAATTTCTGGGAGCAAAATGACGCTGTAAAGGCTTTTGCTGCCGCGAATAACCTGAAAAATATGGAAGAAGTGCAGGGCTATTTTGAGAAGCGTCTTGAGAAGATCGTCACCTCAAAAGGCAAAAAATTCATGGGCTGGGACGAGATTCTGGAAGGTGGATTAGCTCCAGGTGCTGCTGTCATGAGCTGGAGGGGCATGAAAGGCGGCACAGAAGCAGCAAAGATGAAACATGAGGTGGTAATGACTCCAACAACTTTTGCATATCTTGATTATATGCAGGGAGATCCGGCAATCGAACCACGTATTTATGCTACCCTTCGTTTAAGTAAAGCTTATCAGTTCGAGCCGCTGCCCGACAGTGTGGATGCCCTCTATATCAAAGGGGGGCAGGGTAATTTATGGACTGAGCAGGTATACAATATGCGTCATGCAGAATATATGACATGGCCGCGGGCATTCGCCATTTCTGAGTCGCTCTGGACTCCCAGGGGCAGGAAAAACTGGGATTACTTCTTCAGCCGTGTAGAGAAGCATTTCGCCAGGTTTGATGAAGCTGAAGTTAAGTATGCCCCAAGTGCCTATGATCCGATTATAGCTACAAGTGTTACTCCCGGCAAACAATTGCAGATCTATTTAAGTACCGAAGTAAGCGGTTTGGATATTTATTATTCTTTTGATAACTCATTCCCTGATAAGTTTTATCCAAAATATACGGCCGCACTTATAGCTCCTGAAGATGCTGTAATGCTGAAGATGATTACTTACCGGGGAAATAAACCGGTTGGAAGAATGATCAGTTATTCTATAAAAGAACAGCAGGAAAAACTGGCATTATTAAAACAGCCCAAAAAGACTCCCTGAAAAATGAGTATTATTCTTTTGTAAAATCTCTTTAACTCCCGGTTCCACGGCCACCGGTAAGACGGAGCGGCAGGCCTTACCGGTTTCGCCCCCGGTAAGGTATTGGGCCTGTTTCAGAGAGAGAAGAATAAAAAGATCAGGAGCGGGACTGGAAAGAGACAAGGGGTACTCCCGGGGTATATCAGATGTATACCCGGGGTGCACCCGGCTTTTTAGGAAAAAAAGCCGGGCGCACGTGGGCTGCAATACCGGAGGAGTCCGGCGGTACCTCAAATCCGGCCCCTGGTTTATTGCTGCACTATGCCGGCATTTGCCGGTACCGGGTGTCTTTCACTCTTTATCCGTGTATTTGGCTTATTTCCAGGCATTTTTAATAACAGCAAACCGGCCCATCAGAAAGCAGAGAGAGGCATAATACCCTGCACCATTCTGCATTTCAGAACACTTTATCTTCAGATCATCTCAAATTTTTCAATACAGATCCTTTCAATCCAGTTTTTCCCATTCCATTTTGTCCAGTTATCTTCTGTTTCATTATAGACAAAAAGCCGTGGCGGAGGCGTTTCATGCATATATGCAAATTTTAAGATTTCTTCATTTTCATGGATCGCAATCTTATTCATCCTGTCGGTGAGGTTTTCCCTGAACAGTGAGCAGGCTATTATTTCCCCGTTTGATTTTTCATAAACGTCTGAATGAAGTAAGATAAACAGCTCCATAATTTAAGCGTTGATTTCGAAAAATTGGTTAATGGCAGACAGTTAGACTGTATCAGAATAAAAGTAAGAAAATAATTTTAAAAAATCAAAGTTAGATAAATTGCTTTTATATGCAAAATGCATAAACAGCATATAAAAGCAATTTATTTACAGTATATCTGTTTTTAAAGGTGTTTATGAGCGCTTATGCAGTTATCGGTCTCCCACCAGCTTTTGAGAAACTGTTTTATCGATGAAAATCGGAAATAGGGTTGTTATATGGCTGCAAAATGACTTATTTCTTTTACAGCCAAACAAAGTATCGCGCCATACCTTTTACTAATAAAATGTATAGGATGCATCGCTGGACGAAAATTGCACTCAGAATAATTGCAGGTTTAATTGGATTGGTGTTTATAGTTTATATTTCACTGGCAATTTATGTTAATATTAATAAAAAGAGCCTACTGGCTTCCATTAGCAAGGAACTGAACAATAATATTAACGGTACCATGACCATTGGGAGCATGGACCCCTCTTTTCTGAAGGGATTTCCAGGTGTTTCGGTTACCCTCAATAATGTGCAGATCAGAGATAGTCTCTGGGAAAGGCACAGACATACTTTGCTTGATGCCAAAGACCTGGATGTTTCTGTCAATGCCCTCGCCCTTATTACCGGAACGATCCGCATTGACCGGATCGGAATAAATAATGCTACCATTGATCTTTTTACAGACAGCACCGGTTACAGTAATACCTCGGTTTTTAAAAAGAAGAGAGAGGTAAATGACAAGGAGGTGCAGAGTAACAGCTCATCAGCAGAAATAAGGCGCATTATCCTTAATAACGTCAGTTTCATTCTTGATAACAGGTTAGGGAATAAGCTGTTCAGGTTTTCGGTTCATAAATTCAGGGGTAAAATGGATTACCGTTCTGACGGATGGAAAGCTGATGCCCGTTTGGATATGCTGGTCAACAGCCTTGCTTTTAATACGGATAAGGGTAGCTTTCTGAAGAACAAAACAATGGAGGGCGGCTTTCTTGCAGATTATGACAAAAAAACAGGAGTAATCAGTCTGTCGGAACAGAAAATGTTAATTGGAGGCGATGCATTTACCCTTGGCGGAAGTTTCAATGTAGCAGCTAAACCGGTAAGTTTTACGATTAAAATAGGCTCTGATAAAGTACTCTGGAGGCATGCTTCTGCCTTGCTGGCGGATAATATTACCGCCAAACTTAATATGTTTGATCTGAAGAAGCCCATTTCTGTAGATGCTGTAATTGCTGGCAATATGGGACACGGATCAAAACCTTCTGTTGATGTAGCCTGCGTGGTAAAAAACAATGAGCTGAATTCGCCCGGAGGCAGTGTTGATGGCTGCAGCTTCAATGGCTTTTTTACCAACCACGCTGTAAAAGGCAGGGGGTATAACGATGCGAATTCACAGATCAGGCTTTATCATTTTGCCGGAAGTTATTCTCAGATACCTTTTTTTATTGACACTGCTGTTATTAATAATCTCATTAAACCTGTTTCCTCCGGAACTTTCAGATCGAAATTTCCCATCCGTGCATTAAATAAGGTACTGGGGAACGACTTGCTTAAGTTTAATAATGGAATAGCAGACCTTGACCTGCGATATCAGGCAGATATGGTTAACTACCAGTTACAGAAACCCATTATCAGTGGTATAATTGAAATAAAAGATGCCGATCTGGATTACGTTCCCAGGAAGTTGAATTTTAAAAATAGTTCCATAGGCATTCAATTCACCGGAAACGATCTCCTTCTGAAAAATATCCGTGTTCAGAGCGGCGAAAGTATTGCTTATATGGAAGGGAGCGTTAAAAATTTCATGAACCTTTATTATACAGCTCCCGAGAAAATCATATTGACCTGGCAAATTAAAAGTCCGCGTATAAATCTTGGAGAATTTATTGGCTTCCTGGGCTCCCGGAAAAGAATTATTTCATCCGGGAAGAAAAAAAGCGATAATGATTTTATGGGCCGCTTAAATACTGTCGTCGAGAAAAGCCGGGTAAATATGCACATGCAGGCGGATAAGGTAATTTACCACAAATTTACAGCAACTGATGCCCGTGCCGATCTGGCACTGTCTGGTCAGGGAATCGAAATGCAGAATATAAGTCTGAAGCACGGAGGCGGCTCATTGATCATTAACGGCCTGATTTCTCAGAAGGGGAACCTGAATAATTTCGATGTGCATGCTAAAGTAGCAAATGTGGGTATAAGTAACTTCTTTTATTCATTTGAGAATTTCGGCCTGCAGTCGCTTACTTCCAAAAATCTCAGGGGATACTTATTTTCAAAGACCGATATTTCGGGAAGTATAACTGACGCAGGTAAGCTTGTGCCCCGTTCTTTAAGGGGAACTGTTCTATTCGATCTGAAAGAGGGAGCTCTTGTAGGGTTTGAACCAATAAAAGGTGTCGGGAAATTTGCTTTTCCTTTCAGGGATCTGAATAACATCGTTTTTTCTAACCTGAACGGCAAGTTTGATATTATGGGTGAGAAGATCAGGATCAACCCCATGCTGATCAGTTCAAGTGTACTCAATATGAATGTTGCCGGGATTTATTCAATGACCCGGGGAACAAGTATTGCTTTGGATGTACCGTTGAGGAATCCTAAAAAAGATGAAACTATTACCGATAAAAAGGAAATTAAGGAACGAAGGATGAAAGGTATTGTTCTTCATATTCTGGCCGCTGATGGAGAAGACGGGAAAATAAAGTTTAGCTGGAATAAGAACCATGATTGAAAATTAAATAGAGGAGGAATGCCGGCAGTTCTGTATGCAACTTAAAAAAAACTTCATGTACATTTAATAATTAGCAGGTAAATTAGCGGTATCATAAAACGCTGCTATAATGATAATATACGCCAGAATATTCCGCCTTTATAGTGTATTTACACTATTACTCTTCTTATCTATCCCAGCAGCGCCCGCCCAAATACCTTCGCCCGGTACTGAAGGAAAAGTTGTAGTAAAGGCCGGCTCCATTATTCTTCATAAGGCGTTTTTTCTGCCTTTCTGCAATTGAGCACAACAATCAGCTGAACGCTGTTATTCAGAATGACAGAGTAATAAAAAAGGTGGCAGATGGGCAGGCCCAGAGAATAAACCAGGCGCTTAAAAGCTGTGATTCGGCTGGTTGTTTGGTTAAAGCCCTTAAATGGCAGGATACGAAAATCAGGAGCATAGGAAACGAACTGGTTAAATTGTATCTTACTAATAGCTCTTTTAAACAGATTACAGGGGTTCTTAAGAAGGAAGGATATTATGCACGTTACTACAATGACGCTGATACGGCATTAATAAGAGGAGCATGGACCGATATATCATCCGGAATTAACAATGTGCTGGATGTATATATTGCCGGGAAGTCGCCTCGTTATCCAAAGATCGATTCTATCAGCTTTGAAAAGGGCGATACATATTTTAATCAGCAGGTTAAGGATAGGGCAGAGGCAATCATAAGGGAGTATAATACAAAATCAGGACGCTTTTATACAATTCCTGCCAGAACGGCTCTTGCGGCCCTTGCTCTGAATGACCGGGATGAAGCAGCCCGGGTACTGGTTTTGACCCATATTCATTCCGGTTTGCGTATTTCCGCGAATGCCTGTGATGTTTTCTGAAGAAATTCATTTTTAACATTTTTTAACAGAAACACACTTTACTTTCCCTGACTATTGCAGTCAAATAATCAAACACACACGAAGATGAAAAGATTATTTGTAATGTCTGTGATAGTGCTAACCAGCTTTATATATAAAGCAGCAGATGCCCAGGTAAGAGTAAACGTTAG
>JAATFW010000196.1 GCA_015654985.1 Sphingobacteriales bacterium
TGGCAAAGGATTGATCCCGGCGCAGGAAGTTTTTAAAGCGGAAGAAACGTTTAATCCCACGTATGAACTGGCGTACTGGGATTGGGCGCTCAGGATTGCGCAGAAATGGAGGGAAAGACTGGGAATGCCGCGGAACGAAAACTGGGATAAGGTTTTGGCAAGGCTTGCCCCCCTGCCGCAGTTGAACGGTGTTTATCTGGCTAATGAAAGCTCGCCTGATTCGTATACCAACGAACGCTGGCGCACGGACCATCCTGCTGTACTGGGTGCTTTGGGAATGGTTCCTGAATCTCCTAAACTGAATAAGGCAGTTATGCAAAAGACCTTTGATACTGTATGGAAAACGTGGTTCTGGAATGATACCTGGGGCTGGGATTTCCCGATGACAGCAATGACAGCGGCACGGCTGGGTAACCCAGATAAGGCGATTGATGCCTTATTTATGAATATTAAAACCAATACTTACCTGAGTAACGGACATAATTACCAGGACGGGCGGCTTCGGATCTATCTCCCTGGAAATGGAGGAGTGCTCACTGCCGTGGCCATGATGGCCGGCGGCTGGGATGGAAGCAAAGGAATGAATCCTGGTTTTCCGGCAAACGGAAAATGGAAAGTAAAGGCGGAGGGGTTTAAGAAAATGCCGTAAGAGCTTTTAGCTGAAATAGCAGGATATTCCGGAAGTATCGCCTGGAAGTTTTTGACAATAAAAAAAAATTAATATTTTTTTTATTGTCAAAAAACACCTCTCCTGCTATAGAATGGCCTTTTTTCTGTTTAACAGACCATTGGAAAGAAAAAAAATCCGCCGGAGCAGGACACTACAGGTTGCCAAAAAATTAACACTGCCTTATCTTAGTTCTTGTAACTGATTTATTACATGCCATAAGATGGCAAAGAAGAAATTAACTAACTAATTAACCTTTAATTATATTTTATGGGAAAATCTCTTACTTTCTTTTATTCCTGAGCTCAAAGATAGCGTAGCTGTTTGAAACAGGAGATCCTGTTATTATCATGTTCAATTTTTTCCCAGGTAAGTCTATGCTTATGGGCTGACAATAAAATTCTATGCACTTTTTATTAAGTGTTGTACAGACAATTCTATTATACGCAAATAATACTTCAAAAGTAAATTACCAATTAGAAATATATGAAGAGTTCATTACGAGGTTTATTGTGCTTTTTATCGGTACTCCTTCTTTTTACAAATTGCCGCAAAAAAGAATGGGACGACTATTATGGACGCCCGGAGGGACTGGCTGATCCTATTTATCAGCAGTTACAGGCCCGTGGAAATTTTAACAGCTTATTGTCCTGTATAGATAGATCGGGGTATAAGGAAACGTTAAGCAAAGGTGGATTCTGGACATTTTTCGCTCCTAATGATGAAGCCTTTAAGAAGTTTTTTCAGGAGAATAATATCAAGGATGCCGCATCTGTGGATTCTGTTACTGCCCGGAAAATAGTTACCTATGGCCTGGTTTATAATGCATACAGGAAAGATCAGCTAAGCAGCTACCAAACAGCCGCGGGGCCTGATACGAATCAGGCTTATAAACGAAAAACAGTTTATTACGATTTTGTATATTCTGAGAACGGCAGGAAAGTGATCGCTTCTAACAGGAATGGTTCTTATGTATCTAACGATAACAACAATAAGAACATTCCTTACTTTATTGATAAATTCTTATCCATGCAGCACCTGAGCGCAGCCGATTATACATTCTTTTATCCCGGTGCAACATTTACAGGTTTTAATGTGGCAGATGCATCGGTAGTTACTGCCGATATAGCTGCCGAAAATGGTATTATCCATGAGACCGATAAAGTGGTGCTGCCATTACAGAACCTGGAGCAGTATCTTTCTTCAAAACCGGATTACAGTGAATTTAAAAGCCTGCTGGATAAACTCGTCACTTATATTTCCAATGCGGATGTCACTCACCGTAATCAGGCACTCACCGGTCTCGCAGATTCTGTGTATGTTAAATTGTATAGTGCCTCTTTAGCTTTTTCGCCGAATAACGAAAATTATTTTTTGGCCAGTACCGATTCTCAGACAGGGGGCTGGACCCTCGTGGTGCCATCGAACGCAGAGCTGAAAGCATATGAAGAGACTATCTTAAAATATTATAAAACGTTTGAGGCCGCTCCGCCGGAAGTACTGCTTAGTCTGCTGAATGCACATATGTGGCAGGTTTCCCTCTGGCCTAATACGATGAGCGTTTTGTCTAACAGCCAGGGTGAAATACCAACATTTGCCAGGGCAGACATCATTGATAAAAAAATGCTCAGTAACGGAATATTTTACGGGACAAATAAAGTTCAGGACGCGAATGTTTTCAGAAGTATATATGGTAAGGCGTTTCTCAATCCCCAGTATTCGTTAATGACGAGGGCTCTTAATGCCGATCTTAAGTTTTCTATTCTCAATCCCGACCTTAAATATACCATGTTCATGATGTCTGATGCGAATCTCAGAGCAGCAGGGTATGATTTTAATTCTAACCAGAATGCGTGGCAATATACGGCTCCGGGAGGGACCGCCCAGTATGGATCGGGCCCCCTTGACAGGATGAACAGGATCCTGCAAACCTCTGTATTGCTTACCACGAACGGCGAGCTGGATAATCTTTCAGGCGAAGGTATCGTGGAAGCCTGGAACGGGGAATATGTTCGTTATAAGAACAATACGGTGTTTGCCGGCGGAAACTCTGATGCCGGTACGGTATTGCATATCAATAGCACGGAAACTGCGCATAACGGAAAAGTTTACTTTACTGACGGGCTATTAACCTTTTCTGAAAATCCTATTGGATATCATATTGAAAAGCTGGCCGGTTCGGATCCGGATACATTTAACAGCTTTTACCAGTATCTGAAAGGCTCAACACTGTGGACAGCCACAAAAGACATTCTGGGAACAACTCCCGGCACATTTTATACGGTGCTGATACCCACCAATGCGGCTATTTCTGATGCTGTGAAGCAGGGCTGGCTTCCTGCTGTGGGGGATGCATCTGCCGGTGTGCCGGATTTTGCTCCTGTTAGTGAGCTGGATAAGGAAAAGGTGATCAAATTTATTAATTATCATATACTGAACAGGAATACGGTAGTACCTGATGGTAAAAAGTCGGGTGCCTTTGAAACCTTATTGAAAACGATAGACGGGAATCTGACCTTCATTACGGTAAATAATCAACGGAATAATATGGAGCTCAGGGACGGTTTTAACAACAGTGCTGTGGTTAATACGGCCAGGAGCAACAATCTATCGAATCGTGCAGTAATTCACTCCATTGACCATTTTCTGAAATATAACGATCAATAACCTGAAAGAAATAAGTAAATGAAGAAGATATTCTTTTTAAATATTTTTTGTTCTCTGATTGCTGCTGTCTTTTTTCACGGTAATCCTGTACAGGCACAGAGCGGGCCGGTACCTCTTACAATAAGAGGTAAGGTAATTGACAAAAAGGATAAGCAACCGGTTATAGGCGCCTCTGTAGTTGAGCTGGATAAAGATAAACGTACGATTTCGGGAGTGGCAACAGATATTGACGGTAATTTTGCCCTTAAGGTTTCGGATTCTCACCACAGGATACAGGTTTCGTTCATTGGTTATAAGCCAAATGTACAGGAAATCAACGGCAGATCGACTATCAATGTCAGCCTTGAGCCCAATTCCAATGAGTTAGTGGAAGTATCCATAACAGGCAGGCGGGCGGTAAATAACGGCACGGGGCTAAATATTGATTCACGTAACTCTACAATAGCCTCCACGACGATAAATGCAAAAGATCTGGAAGAATTATCCGCGTCTTCCATAGATCAGGCGTTGCAGGGCCGCCTTCCGGGCGTAGACTTTGGAACAACTTCGGGGGATCCAGGAGCGGGGATGTCCATTCGTATCAGGGGTACAAGTTCTATCAATGGCTCATCAAACCCGCTGATCGTACTGGATGGGATGCCCTATGATACGGAGGTGCCCTCGGATTTCAATTTTGGAAATGCTGACGAACAGGGATATGCCCAATTATTGAATATAGCACCTTCAGACATCCGGGATATTACGGTGCTGAAAGATGCTGCTGCAACGGCAGTATGGGGATCACGTGCGGCCAATGGGGTATTAATTATAAATACAAAAAGGGGTGCAATCGGCCCGCCGGCTATTTCCTATAATTTTAAAGGGACCTTTTCGAAGCAACCCGGCCCGGTACCTCTGCTTAACGGAGATCAGTACTCAACCCTGATCCCTGAAGAAATAGCAAACAGGAACGGGCTGCCTTTGGATATCCAGGCTAATAAAGAGTTTTCATTCGATCCCTATGATCCCTACTGGTTCTATAATTACAGCAATAATACAGATTGGATTAAAGCCATTACCCGTAACGGCTATTCTACGGACCATAACGTGTCTATAACAGGGGGAAGTGAAAAGTCGCGGTACTATGCGTCAGTTGGTTATCTGGGGCAGAAGGGTACTACCATCGGGACCGCCCTTCAAAGGATCACTTCAAAGGTCAATCTTGATTATAATGTATCTGACCGCATCCGCTTTAAGACAGACATCACTTATACCCACGTAGATAATGATCTGAATTATGTTCCGGACAAGGATTATACGGTCAGAAGCGTGGCTTACACCAAGATGCCGAATATGGCGATCTATGAATATGATGAATATGGAAATGCGACGCCCAATTATTTTTCACCGGCATATAATATTCAGGGCCAGTATACCAGCGATGGTAAGGGAACTTACAATCCTGCTGCCATGGCCATGGAAAGTATGTATAATCAGACAGGAGAGAGGATAACTCCCAAATTTAATATTCAGTATGATATTATTCCTTCTGTACTGACTTCTACATTTGATATTCAGTTTGATATTAATAATACAAAGTCTAAAACATTTTTACCGCAGATAGCTACAGGAAGGCCATCGACGGAAACGGTTGTGAACCGTGCAGGCGACAGTGACGGAGACATATTTGATGTTTATTCAAAAACTAACTTTATTTATACTCCAAGACTGAAAAGCGACAAGCATACTCTGCAGGCATTACTTTCCATACAAACGGATGATTATAAATCGGCCGTTCATAATGTACTGACTTCCAATACCGCGTCGTCTGAATTGGAGGATCCTTCGGACCCTTCAAGAACCCAGAATTCAGAGCTGAAACTGGAAGCCCCTACCAGTGAACGCAGGAGCGTCGGTGCATTGTTACAGGGGCAGTACGGATACCTTGACCGCTATATTGTAAACGCAGGGATACGTGCAGACGGGAATTCAAGGTTTGGGCCTAATTACCGGTACGGGCTTTTTCCTTCTCTTTCTGTAAGGTGGCGCCTTTCCGGTGAGCCATTTATGAAGAAATATGGATTTATTGATGATCTAAGCTTTAGGGCGAGTTACGGCCAAAGCGGTGATGTGCCTCCGGATAAGCCTGAGTGGAATTACTTTAATACCTATCTTCCATATACTTACAGTTATCTGGGAATGTCGGGGGTTTATCCTTCAAATTTAGAGCTCTCTAATTTGAAGTGGCAAACGGTAGTAGGGCAGAACCTGGGGTTTAACCTGTGGATGCTTAACAACCGTATTCAGATTGATGTAGAAGTATACCGGAACCGGACGAAGGACATGTTTTTTAAAGATCTTCAAATACCATCTTATACAGGTTTTTCTGCAACCGCCCAGAATGTAGGTACGATGGATAACCAGGGCTGGGAGTTATTATTGAATACCATACCGCTAAAGACCAAAAACTGGATAGTAGGTTTTGATTTCAATATCTCAAGAAATATAAACGTAGTGAGGGAGATATCCGATTTTTATCCGCGCGATAATGGTACGAAGATAACCGATAACGGGAAGTATAAGACATATTTACAAATAGGCAATCCGTTCGGGTCCTTTTACGGATTCCGGTATCAGGGTGTTTATAAAGATCTGGATGCCACCGTTGCAACGGATGCGGGCGGAAATCAGATCATTGGCCCGAATGGCCAAACCATTTATATGCGCTTTAATTATCCTCTTACTGATTATACTTTCCAGCCGGGTGATGCCAAATATGAAGACATTAACCACGACGGGAATATTGATGACAAGGATATCGTTTACCTCGGAAACGGGATCCCTAAAATGACGGGAGGTTTTGGTCCCAATATTACCTTTAAAGGAAACCTGAAATTAACGGCATACTTCAGTTACCGCCTGGACTACGACCTGGTTAACCGGGCCGATATGATTACCAGCAATATGTATGGATATGATAATCAGAGTACCGCGGTATTAAAGAGATGGCGTAATCCGGGAGACGACACCGATGTGCCGAGGGCGCTTTTCAGGCAGGGCTTTAACTGGCTGGGGTCAGACAGATATGTAGAGGACGCCTCTTTTGTCAGGTTAAAATCGGTTACCTTAAGATATAACTTTAATAAAACACTGCTGGCCCGCCTGGGTGTAAGGACTGCCAGTTTGTATGTAACAGCAGAAAATCTGTATACATGGACAAAATATACCGGACAGGAGCCCGATGTATCGATCAAGGGTGATAATGACCCTTTTGCATATCCTGTGGATAATGCATTGACTCCCCCTCCAAAGAATATTTTAATGGGGCTTACCGTAGGTTTTTAAGGCACAATAATAATAGAAGAGATGATTAAGAATATAACATACAAACTGATACTGCTGATAACCGTATTATCTTCCTTTTCATGTAATAACTGGCTTGATCTTAAACCTGAGGACGGGATTATCCGGAATAATTACTGGAAGACCAAGGAGCAGCTGCAGGCTGCGGTGATCGGTTGTTATTCGTCGTTCCTTGATAATGCACTGGTCCAAAGTCTTTTTATCTGGGGGGAGATCAGGGCTGATATGGTTACCGCCAGTATCAGCGCCTCTGTTGACGAGGTGAATATCATGCAGGCCAATATTTTGTCTACCAACAGCTATACCGGCTGGGCCCCGGTATACCGTACCATCAATTATTGCAATACGGTTATCGATTTTGCACCGCAGGTATCCGAAAATGATAAAACACTTACCCAGCTTCAGTTAGACTCATATCTTGCCGAAGCACACGGACTGCGGGCATTGATGTATTTCTACCTTTTAAGGACATTCGGGGAAGTGCCCTTGCAGATAAAGGCAACTTCAAGTGATGAATATCTTGAACAACTGCCAAAAAGCACTCAGCAACAGGTTTATGATCAGATTATGGACGATCTGGGCTTTGCCGAACAGCATGCGGTGGAAACTTATGGTAATCTGGCTATGGATAAAGGAAGGTTAACCAGATATACTATTTATGCTATTGAGGCAGATGCGTATCTGTGGATGGATAAATATGAGGAATGTATAGCGGCCTGCGATAAGGTTATTAATTCAAACAGGTTTGGATTGATTGACGGAAGTGTCCAGTCGCAATGGTTCAACACCGTATTTTACAGGGGCAATTCAAATGAAAGTATTTTTGAGTTTCAGTTTGATCAGCAGAAGCTGAACCCATTTTATAACTTGTTTATTGCATCAAACAGTCATTTCATCGGTGCTCCCCGTGTAATGGAAGAAGTATATGGAATTGATCTGACCGATGAAACGAAAAAGGATATCAGAGGCGACGGAGGGTCAATAAGGGCCACGGATCAGATGATATGGAAATTTGCGGGAGCTACCAGCGGTACTTCGCTTGATGCCCGCACATCTTCTGACTCGTACGCTCACTGGTTTGTTTACCGGTATGCAGACATCCTGTTGCTAAAGGCCGAAGCCCTGGCCTGGGCAAACAGGGGAGAGGAAGCTTTAAACCTGGTAAAGGTGATCAGAGACCGTGCACATGCGCTTTCATTTACGGAGAAAGACCCTAATCCCGGGTCTCCGGAGGATGTTTCTGAGTATATCCTCGAAGAGCGGGCGCGGGAGTTTGCTTTTGAAGGAAAGCGCTGGTTCGACGTATTGCGGAATGCCAAAAGAGATGGGTATACGCATGCGCAGGGGTTCAACACTTTATTAAATGTAGTTTCGGTAAATGCTCCCGGTAATATGCAGCAATCCATAATAAATAAGTACAGGGACGTCAGAAGCCACTATCTTCCAATTAGTCTGACTGAACTGCAGGCTGATAAAAAATTAGAGCAAAATCCATACTACCAATAAATAAACAATATAAAGTATAGGTTATGAAAAGGATGACAATTAAGAACCTGGTGATTGGACTGATGTCTGTGTGCCTGTTACTGGTTTACCTGTGGGGCTGCAAAAAGGATGCAATTATATACAATACAACGGATGAAGTAAATATTACGGGGTACCTGGATAAGTATCCTGAGCAATTCTCTGAATTCAGGAAAATACTTGACATTACCGGTAATGCGGGTTTTCTGGGTGCTTACGGAATATATACTGCCTTTATTCCAACCAATGATGCCGTTAAGGCCTATTTACAGGAATCCGGAAAGACCTCTTTAGAGCAGGTCGACGTTCAGGAATTAAAGAATCTGGTAAGATTTCATCTGATTGAGGATACGCTCTCTACCAGTTCATTTACCGACGGCAAGCTTCCTTCGTTAACCATGTACGGGCAATACCTGATTACGGGGGCCAGTAATGTAAATGGGGTATCGAAGATCACAGTGAACAGGCAGGCCAGTATTGTCCAGGCCAATATTCATGTTGGTAACGGAGTGATTCATGCTATCGACCATGTGCTGCAGCCGGCAAAATTTACACTGGCGCAGATGGTTGAGAATGATCCGAAATATTCTATTTTTTCGCAGGTACTTAAAGAAACGGGGCTCTACGACACATTGAATATATTACCGGCAAATAATCCGGATACAGCAAGGGCATGGCTGACCCTTCTTGCCGAATCGGACTCTGTATTAAACAGTGCCGGATTCAGCAATTATGCGGATTTAAAAGCCAGGTATTCAAATACGGGTAATCCTCAAAACCTTCATGACAGCCTGCACCTGTTTGCTGATTATCATATCCTGTATGATGCAAAATATCTGGCTGATATTATTACGAATACTTCTCAAAATACACTGGCTCCTCTTGAAGTGGTTACTTCAAAACTTTCCGGGCAGACTGTTCTGATTAATGATGACGATTTTAACGGCGTACATGAGCCGGGTGTCGTTTTAGCACGTGCGGCCAGTGATAATTCGGCAACTAATGGCGTGTTGCACTCAGCGACAGGGCATTTCGCGATCAAAGTACGTAATCCGGTACCGGTTTACTGGGATGTGGCCGACTTTCCGGAGATCCGCAATTTACCGGCTTATTATGGTAAACAGACATATACTTTTACCCTGCAGAACCTGCCAAAGGATTTTGCGTCACCTGGCCCGGCTGCATTTGCTTATTCAGTGGGGGGCACTTATGTTAACGGAGATTACCTCGAATTGGCATTAGGAACAAACCGGAGCCCCTGGATAGAGCTAACCACCCCTATGCTCGTGAAGGGAAAATATAAAGTATGGATCTGTTACCGGACGCAGAAACAATCGGCAAGCTCGGACAATGTGAACCAGATCTCTGTAGACGGGGAACCTTTACAAAGGACTATGAATTTTTGTGTATACATGCCGGTTTCAACAGAAGGAGAAATGGAAGCGCAGGGATGGAAATGGTATACCGATCCCGTGAGTAATAACTGGGCCGGCAGATTGGTAGGGAGCATTGATATTAAAACCACAGCCAGGCATAAACTGAGGTTTACTACTCTCCAGGGGGCAAACAGAACTAACAATCTGGATATGATCCATTTTATACCTGAAAGCATGGACCAGTTGTATCCGCGTTTCAAGCCGGACGGCACAAAGGTTCCGAGGCCATAGTGATTTTTTTACATCGTTCTGCTGCCGGGTACAGCAGGAGGATCTTTAAAACATAAATTATACAGAAGTACAATGATAAATTATAGCAACCGATACATCATCTTACTGGTACTTTTAGCCGGTATTGCTTTTTCTTCCTGTAAAGATCAGTGGGAAGAGCATACCGGAATTACGGACCCTGCCCTGGCAGAGAACCTGCTGCAGGAAATTAATAAAAATCCGGACCTGAGTAAATTCAGCGAATACCTGGTTAAAACGGGGTATGATAAAGTAATAGCTTCTTCAAAAACCTTTACCATATGGGCTCCCACTAATGCGGCCCTGCAAAATGTGGACCAGTCCATCATAAGTGACACGGCAAAACTGAAGCAGTTTGTAGGAAATCACATTTCCAACCAGTCTTATCTGACGTCAATGCCGAAGCCTTCCCTCAGGATTAAAACGCTGAACGGAAAAAATATTGTTTTCACTAAAACAAGTGCAGAAGATGCAGGCATAATCACGGCGGACCAATACGTAGGAAATGGTATTATTCATATCATTGATCAGGCTATTATCCCCAAAATGAATGCCTGGGAATATTTGAATACTTCTGCCGCCGGCGCCTTACAGAAAGCTGAACTGCTGTCGTTGAAATTTATGGATTTTGATACAGCCAAAGCCGAACAAACAGGCATTGATCCGGCAACCGGAAGGCCTATTTACAAGCCGGGTACCGGACTGGTGGAAAGGAACAGGTTTCTGAACAAAGCAGATATCAGTAATGAAGATTCGCTGCTTACTTATATCGTATTGACAGACGCAGCTTTTACCGAAGAGGAGAACAGGCTTAAGCAATACTTTATGGTTAGTACGGCCGACAGCACCGATAGTATTACCCGCTGGAACGTGATTAAGGACCTTGCTTTCAACGGAGTTTATACCGTGGATAATCTGCCTGATACCATGTATTCGGCTAACGACAGTGTAAAGGTACATCTGGATAAGAGTGCGATCGTTGAAACACACCGGGTAAGCAACGGCATCGTATATGTTGTGAACAGCATTAATTACAGAATGGATACCAAGATCAAGCCCGTCATTATTCAGGGGGAATATTTTTTTAACCGGCTTGATAATACCAAGGTATATTCCATCCGTACCAGGCAAAATCCAATCACCAATTTAATATTCAGAGATATTTATATTGCTAATCATGGAATGAGCTCCTACTGGATTAATTACCTCACCATAGCAAATTCTGTAAAATACCGGGTTTACTGGGTGGCGTTGAATGATTTTCAAACGGCAACTTTTCAGATGAAGGTAGCTTTCAAAAGCCCGGCTGCAACAGAATTTGCTTATAAAGTGGTAAGCCTTAATAACTTCAGTGAAGTCTATCTCGGCGATTATACCGTTAATAATTACGGGTTGCTGAGCTTGTATTTACTGGGAGATAATGTAACAACCAACGGGGTAAATACTCTGGTTCTCGACTATATCAAACTGGTGCCTATTTTAAACTGATTTCAAAGCTTTTATAAAAACTGAATTATGCACATATTTACAAAAGCGGTAAGAAGGACATTATTACCAGGCTTAATCATAGCGTTGGCCTCGTTAAGGCTTACGGCGCAACAGGCAGATTCTATAGCGGCCGGTACGACCGTTGCTGCCGTTTCCGGTCAGGACAAAGGAGTACTTGTTACCGGTACTATAAAAGAAGCAGCCGGCGGCAGGCCTTTAGCAGGGATAAATGTAAGTGTTCAGGGTTACTCTGCAGCAATTACCGATAATAAAGGGTTTTTTAATATACATGTGCCTGAGTATGATGCGGTACTAACAGTATCAGGACAGGGATACCAAACTAAGGAGATCCCGTTAAAGGGGCGGAAAGTTGTTACTGCCGGCCTGTATGAGGAAGCCTTTAATTCGGTTTATGACGTTGTGGAACTTCCTTACAGGAAACAATCTAAAAGCCATATCGCCTATTCAGTTGAATCGGTTAATACAGGCGATAAGTGGCAGCGTACTTCGGAAACTCCTGATGCTTATCTGCAGGGCCGGATCTCCGGGCTGAATGCAGTGAGGAAATCGGGTACCCCCGGGGTAGGTGCTAACCTGTTTTTAAGGGGCTATACTTCTCTGTATGCCAGCAATCAGCCCCTGATAGTTGTTGATGGGATGATCTATGATAACAAGGAGTATGGAAGTTCGCTTATTTCGGGCCATATTGCCAATCCTCTGGCAGACATAGAACTGAAGGATATTGATAACATTACAGTAATTAAAGACGGCGCTTCCACATATGGAACGCGCGGCGCAAACGGAGTGATCCTCATCACCACCGAACGGGCAAAAGAGCTGGCAACCAAAATTGACTTTGCCGCATACGGGGGATATAATTCAAAAGTATCGAAGCTTCCTGTCATGGAAGCCGGGGATTACAGGATCTATTTATCTGACCTGTTAAAAAGCGGGGGATTAACTGATGAGCAGATCCAGGCTCAGCCTTATATGAACGACAATCCAAATCCGGATTATTACCGCTATCATTATAATACTGACTGGCAGGACCAGATAATGGGTAACAGCTATAATCAGAATTATTATCTGAAAGTAACAGGAGGAGATGATATTGCTTCCTACGGGTTGTCGATGGGTTATTTAAAAGGTGAAGGAATCACAAACAATACCGACCTTGCCCGCTATCAGACCAGATTCAATGCCGACCTGAATTTATCTGCAAGGTTTAAAGCTGTGGCAAGCCTTTCTTTTACATCTAATGAGCAAAATCTTAAAGATCAGGGAATTGCCAACAAGACCAATCCCTTTTACCTGGGGCTGGTGAAGGCTCCTTTTCTTGCCACGCAGGAAGTAAGTGATGAAGGGCTGGAATCACCAAATTATGCGGCCTTTGATATCTTCAGGGTTTCTAATCCTGCTTCGATCATTGCTAATATGCAGGCCCTTAACAAAAATTACCGTTTTCAGGGGTCTTTAATGTTTAATTACCGGCTGAATAAATCCATTAACCTTCAGACCCTGATAGGCGTTACCTATGATAAAGTACGCGAGAACATTTTTATTCCGGAAAAAGGTGTTGCTCCCGATACTGCGACGAATGCTGTGATCTATAACCGTTCGGGAAGCAACGTTGAACGTCTTTATTCTTTATACAATGATACACGCTTTTCATATAACCATATCTTTAACCGGATTCATAATCTTTCTGTCAATGCCGGATTCAGATTTAATAACAGTAACAGCGAATCGGACTACGGGCTTGGATATAATTCGGCTACCGATGAATTTGTCAGTGTGGGGAACGGCCAGAGTCTGCTCAGGAAAGTGGGCGGCGAAAACGGGAAGTGGAATTGGCTAAATACGTATGTGAATGCCGACTATGAACTGCAGAATAAATATTTTGTGTCGTTCAATATGGCCGTAGACGGATCATCCCGGTTTGGCAAGTCTGCTCCGGGGGCACTTACTTTTAACAGAAACAAATTCGCTGTACTGCCTTCTGTAGCTGCAGGGTGGCTCTTATCTTCAGAGAACTTCTTATCGGATTCAAAATTTATAGAGAGCTTAAAGCTGAGAGCAAGTTACGGGCTTGTGGGTAATGACGACATTGGCAATTACACATCCAGTCAATACTATATATCGCAGAGTTTGCTGGGGATGCAGGGGCTTGTCAGGGGAAATATCGGCAATCCGGAGTTGAAATGGGAAACAGTTGAGAAAATTAACGGTGGCTTAGACGCTGCTTTTCTTAACGAGCGCCTGAACATAAGCTTTGATATATTCAGGAATACCACGTCGGATATGCTTACTTATGAACCGGCCAATACTGCTTCCGGGTTCGAATACGTAATAACCAACGGCGGTGAGATGAAAACCGACGGTATGGAGGTGTCTGTGGGCGGACGGATCGTTAACAGAAAATTAAAGTGGGATGCTGCATTGAACATTGCCCATTATAAAAATAAAGTTACAGAGGTGCCCTCGGGCAGGATACTTACTGCTTATGCCGGAGCTACTGTTCTCACCGAAGCAGGCAAGCCTGCCAACGTATTTTACGGCTATAGAACAACAGGTGTCTATACCTCTGATGCGGAAGCCGAAGGTTCAGGCCTGTCTAATGAAAGATCTGATGGTTCTGTATCCATTTTCCGGGGAGGGGACGTTCGTTTTACCGATACCAATGGCGATCATCTGATTGATGAAAATGACAGGCAGGTAATCGGCGACCCTAATCCAGACCTGACGGGAATGTTCAGCAATACTCTTAGCTGGAAGAGATGGTCTCTGGATGCCATCTTTACATTTAGCAGTGGGAACGATATTTATAACTATACACGCGCCAGTCTGGAATCTATGAGCGACGTTCAAAACCAGACCCTGTATGTAAGAAACAGGTGGAGGGCCGATGGCCAGGTTACAAATGTTCCGAGGGCAGCTTTTGGAGACCCCAACGGAAATTCGCGGTTTTCAGACCGTTGGATAGAAGACGGCTCTTACCTTCGCTTAAGGACGGTTTCGTTAACCTATAACCTCCCTTTGAAAGCCCGCGCCCTGAAATATGCCAAAATTTATGTTACTGCCAATAATCTGCTTACCATGACCAATTACCTGGGGTACGACCCCGAGTTCAGTGCTTCTGGAAGCATATTTACCCAGGGAGTTGATACTGGTCTTGAACCTCAGTTTAAGACAGTTCAGTTAGGCATAAGGATCGGGTTATAAGATATATTATGAATTTTAATAAAAGATATATAATGGAAAAGAACTTATCTCAGGCATTCAGAAGTATTTTGCCGGTAATAATATTTTTGTCTCTCTTCTCTTCCTGCAGGAACACCTTTGATATTAAGCCGGAGAATGCTCTGAAGCCTGATCAGGTTTACCGGAATGTATTTGACGCAGATGCTGCTGTTATTGGCATTTATGGGAAATTGTTGGGAATTGCCGAGCGGTATGTTATCTTAAACGAGTTAAGAGGCGACCTGACGGATGTTACCACTAATTCAGATCAGTATCTGAAGCAGCTTAATACCCATAATGTCAGTGATGACAATCCCTATGCCGACCCCAGGCCGTTCTATGAGATTATAATGAATTGTAACGATGCCCTGAAGAATTTTGACGTGATGCTGCAGAACAACAGGCTCACGGTAAATGATTATAATTTACGTTACTCTGATATTGGGGCTATTCGTTCATGGCTGTATTTGCAGGTAGGTATCCATTTTGGAAATGTTCCGTATGTTACAGACCCGATTGCTGATATCAACGATTTAAAAGATGAATCGAAATTTCCAAGACTATCGTTTGACGACCTGCTGGATAAGCTGATCTCATTTACGGCTGCTCTCCCTTACAAAGATCCTTTCCCGGCCGGAACTTCCCTTTTAACGACGGTAGATACCTATAATACGGAAAAATTTTTCATTAATAAAAAATGTTTACTCGGCGATCTCTATCTGTGGAAAGGAGACTATACACAGGCTGCGGTAAGGTACCATGACGTTATGAACTATGCTGATGTGCTTTTTCCGGCAAGGATCAATGAACAATGGTGGGAAGTTTATAAAGTTGCTTTTACAGCAAATTTAAATGGGGCTAACTGGGTTAATATTTTCAGGCAGCCTTATGGTGAACGTTATTCCAATTATGAGATTATATGGGATTTGCCTTTCGACAAGAATTTCTCTCCCGTAAACCCGTTCATCAATTTGTTTGATAACACCACCGGCAGTTATTTGCTGAAACCTTCGGCGCTTGCAATACAAAACTGGGATAAACAAGTACAGACGGGCGATGCCGTTACCAACAATACGCCGGGCGATTTGAGGGGACGGGGGGCCTCCTGGAAAATGACGGGAGCTCAGCCGGTAGTTAATAAGTATACTTATAATTACAGTCCGGCTCTTCCTTTTGAAACAAACGGAAAATGGATCCTCTACCGGGCTGCCGTATTGCATCTGCGGTATGCTGAAGCAGCAAACCGCGACGGAAGGAACAGGCTCGCTTTTGGTTTATTAAATCAGGGTATTAAAAATGCATTTGACCCTAATCCGGAGCTTGCCAGTAGCCATGAAACCCGCGATGTTACCAATATGCAGCAAAGTTTTGGAGCGCCTTATGATTTTGATGCACGGATGGGCGACTTTCCTATTTTCAGGGCTGCCTGGTACCGGAATGTGGGCATCAGGACCAGGGCCTCGGTAAAACCGCTGGCCTTAGATTCTGTGAAATATTTCAATATGAACAGCCCTGAACAGGATAAACCTGTAACAGACAGAGAAGAACTGACTTTAGATATTGAGGATAAATTAATTGCAGAGGATGGCCTGGAACTGGCTTATGAGGGATATCGCTGGCCGGATCTGCTGCGTGCCGCTTTAAGAAGGCAATCATCAGATCCCGGTTATCTTGCCAATAAGATTGCCGCTAAATTCGATGCTTCCGGGAATGCTGCCGCGGCCACAGAGGTAAGGACGAGGCTGGCAAATAAAGCAAACTGGTATTTACCCTTTAAATGGAAATGACCATCGTCCTTGTCGCGATATAAAAATTATATAACCAGCTCAATTGTTTTACATCCTTCTTTTTAAAATGTATTCTGATGAAAAAAGAATTACTTTATAGAAATCCGGAAACGCAGTCAGACCAGGTGTCTTTCCGTCACAGCAGGCATTCAGGACTTATCTCCGGATATCCCGCATATGTCTGGTCGGTTTTAGTCTTCATCCTGTTTTTTTTATTATCCGGTTCTGCGTACAGCCAGGCTACATGGCAGGCATTGGCCAGTGAGAGTCAGATAGCTTCAGCGGTTTCTTCCTATACTACGGTGGCCACAGCCACGGTCAACTCTGTATCTGTGCCTTATGTGGCCTATACCGAATCGGGGATTGCAAAGGTAAAGCGATATGTTAACGGTGCCTGGGAGGCTGCGGGCGGAAATATCTCCGAGGGGAATGCCAGTTATACCAACATTTTTATCGATGGAAATAATAAAGTATATGTGGCCTATGTGGATGTGGCCAACGGGAACCGGCTTGCCATTAAAACTCTTAATACA
>JAATFW010000121.1 GCA_015654985.1 Sphingobacteriales bacterium
AATAGATATGACAGAAGCAATTGAAACTCAGATAGAGCGCTTTGCTCCGGGGTTCGGCGAACGTATCCTTGCCCGGCATTCAATGAATACTGAACAGATGGAAGAGTATAATCCTAATTATATTGGCGGCGATATCAACGGTGGGGTACAGGATATCTGTCAGCTTTTTACCCGTCCGGCACTAAGGTTATCTCCATATAAAACTTCGGCAAAAGGTTTATATATCTGTTCTTCTTCAACTCCACCGGGTGGAGGAGTCCATGGTATGTGTGGCTATCACGCTGCAAGGAAAGCATTAAGGGAAATTTTTAGGATTAAACCCAAGCCTCTGAGTTAATTAAACTGACGTTGATCATTAAAATAAAACCATATATAAAATGTCATTATCAAATATCCGTTTTACGATACATGAAGACTGGACCGTTGTTATTCTTGGCGGTCTGATTATCCTTCTTGCCATTTTTGGCATTATTCTTCCAGTGCCTTCTTTTGGGTGGAGTAATGGCTCCGATCTTTCAGCAAAAGTTTTTATTGCGGCTAATCTGCAATCAATCGGGCTGCAGTTCGTTTTTGTTTTGCTTATTGCTTCTATCGGAGCTTTTGTTACCGGAAAACCGTTGCAACATTTCCTGGTGTCGTTCCCTGTTGTCTATCTTCTTACACTGATAGCGCTGTTGCTGGCAGGGAACAAGCAGGTGAAAGAACTTAACCTGGAAGCAGTGATATTCAGCCTGTCGATCGGGCTCATCATTGGTAATTTCTTTACATTGCCCGACTGGTTCAGGAAAACCCTTTCTACCGAGCTGTTTGTAAAAATAGGACTGGTGCTTCTGGGCTCCACTATTATCTTTGCCGACATACTGAAAGCAGGCTCGCTTGGCCTCATCCAGGCCCTTGTAGTGGTAATATCGGTGTGGTATTTTGCCTTCTGGCTATGCCGGAAATTCAAAGTAGACGATGAACTGGCAATGATGATCTCCAGTGCTGTTTCTATTTGCGGAGTTTCTGCTGCAATAGCTACTTCAGGAGCGATAAAGGGAGACCCAAAGAAATTGTCGTATGTGATTTCGATGGTACTCATTACAGCCATTCCTATGATGATCTTTATGCCTTACATCGCAAAATACTTTCATTTTTCTCAGGAAGTAACAGGTGCCTGGCTGGGAGGGAGCATTGATACTACTGGAGCAGTAGTAGCTTCAGGTACTTTAGTGGGAGATATTGCCTTAAAAATCAGCACGATTGTTAAATTTTCGCAGAATGTACTTTTAGGTCTTGCCGCCTTTGCAATATCAGTTTACTGGACGTATACCAAAAATCCATTGGTGCAGGACGAAAATACCCGTCCAACGCTGTCTGTAATCTGGGAACGCTTTCCCAAGTTTGTACTCGGATTTATCGGAGCTTCCCTGTTGTTTTCTTTTGCTGTTCCGGCGGAAATGAACGCCGGAGTAAAAGACAGCTTAAAAAGCCTGCAGGGGTTATGGTTTGCCCTTGCATTTACAAGTATAGGACTGGAAACACGCTTTTCCGACCTTTTTAACCGGAATAGCAGGAAGCCTCTTTATGCATTTTTATTAGCTCAGGGCTTCAATATCCTTATAACACTTGTAATTGCTTTCTTCCTCTTTGGAAGATAAAAGAGCTACTGCTATTAATTCCATTTTGAGGTAGTAGTGCCATAGCTGTTATAGCTTATTCCATAAAAACTATAGATATTGTAGTTTTTATGGAAAAACTTTTTTTAATGCCGGAAGAAATAGTAGCTTTATTAAAATAAATCAATTCATATTTTCCAAATACAATGGCAGAAAAATCAAAGCAAACAGCATTAGGCGATGTAGCAGCCAGGCAACTGGCCATCGCAACGCGTACCGTTCCGCAATTATTAAATACGTCGCCACGCTGGCTGACCCTTTTGCTAAATTGGGTGCCTGTTGAATCGGGAGTGTACCGGTTAAACAAGGTAAAGGATGCAGACAACGTAGAAGTGGATTGTTCCTCGCGGGATGAGCGTGAATTACCATCGACGTTTGTTGATTATGTTGATAACCCGCGGGAGTATAATTTAAGCGCGGTAAATACCGTACTCGATGTTCACACCAGGGTTTCCGACCTGTACAGCAAACCTTACAATCAGATCAGCGAGCAGCTACGCTTAACCATCGAGATCATCAAAGAGAGGCAGGAAAGTGAATTAATCAATAATCCGGAATACGGATTGCTGAACAGTATTGCCGCCACGCAAAAAATAAAGACCAGGCTTGGTCCGCCCACACCTGACGATCTGGATGAACTGATCACTAAAGTTTGGAAAGAACCGGGCTTTTTCCTGTTGCATCCGCTTGCCATCGCTGCCTTTGGCCGTGAATGTACCCGCAGAGGGGTACCGCCTCCTACAATTTCTCTTTTTGGTTCGCAATTTCTTACCTGGCGTGGGATTCCGCTTATCCCTTCTGATAAGTTACCTATTGTAAATAATAAGTCTAAAATAATCCTGATCAGAACGGGGGAGAGCCGCAGGGGAGTAGTGGGCTTGTTTCAGCCGGGTTTACCCGGCGAACAGTCACCCGGCCTGTCTGTACGTTTTATGGGTATTAATAATAAAGCTATTGCGTCCTATCTTGTATCGTTATACTGCTCATTAGCCGTATTGGTTGAAGACGCTATCGCTGTTTTGGAGGATGTTGATTTGGGGAATTATCATGAGTACAAATACTAACGGCGGCCTTCCTGATATAGCAGAAATTGAAAAGCTGGCTAATCAATTTTTCAGGGCTTTGCCAGGGAATTCTTTAAATGATGCGTCTGCACAGCGGGATTTACAGAATTTAGCGCCTGCAGGCGACTCATCGCAGGGCAGTATTTATACTGATAATGACCTGCTAAAGATCAGCTCGCCGGAAAGTCCTGATAAGTACGCTCCCCTGTCAGGGCCGGTTGCTGGCAGTGGGATCTCTCCATCCGCAATTAATCAGGGGAATGCCGTTAACCTGCAGGACCCGCAAACCAGTTTTGCGGATCCAGGTCTTAACGCATCAAAACAGCCGGCTGCACCTGTTTCCGGCGGGGGCATCCCGCCATCGAAGGCCGGTCTGCCTGTACAACCCACAGCCGGAATATCTGATTACTTTGAGTATCCGGGTTTTCCCGGTTACCGGGATGCGCCGCAAACATTTCCGGTGACGGGGTACGCAGCTCCGGTCCCTCAAAATTTGTCTCAGTTACCTTATCAGCAGGAACAGCCGTTTGAAACTGAGTTGCGCGAAATATTAAACAAAGTAAATTCTTCAGTTCCATCGCCCCAAATTCCTTTTTCCGGTCTGCCTGCGGCTGACGTTAATGCTTATTATTTTTTAAATGATAATCATCACCCGGCGTCATCTTCAGTAAAGCTGGATAATAGTGATAAGGCGGGGCTAAGTGGCTTTATGCCGCCATTTGATATAAACCTGGTCAGGAGGGATTTTCCGATATTACAGGAATACGTAAAAGGCAAGCCCCTTATCTGGCTGGATAATGCGGCAACCACCCAAAAGCCACGACAGGTAATTGAACGTTTGACTTATTTTTATGAACACGAAAATTCAAACATACACCGTGCTGCACATGAACTGGCAGCAAGGGCGACCGATGCCTATGAAGGAGCGCGGAAAAAGGTTCAGGCATTTTTGAATGCAGGTTCAGTTAACGAAATCGTGTTTGTGCGGGGTGCTACAGAAGCAATTAATCTGGTTGCTAAAACCTGGGGAGAACAAAAGCTGGAGGCTGGTGACGAGATTATTGTAAGCCATTTGGAACACCATGCCAATATTGTGCCCTGGCAGCAACTGGCCGCAAAAAAGGGATTAAAGATCAGGGTAATCCCGGTAGATGATGATGGCCAGATCCTTTTAGATGAATATGCCAGGCTGCTTGGCCCAAAAACTAAATTAGTTGCCTTTACCCAGGTATCTAACGCTTTAGGCACTGTTACGCCTGCAGCACAAATTGTTCAGATGGCTCATTCAGCAGGTGCTAAAGTGTTAATTGACGGGGCACAATCAGTCTCGCATATGCGGGTTGATGTAAAGGCTCTGAATGCAGACTGGTTTGTGTTTTCTGGCCATAAGGTTTTTGGTCCTACCGGGATTGGTGTGCTCTATGGAAAAGAAGCGTTGCTTAATGAAACTCAGCCATGGCAGGGAGGCGGCAATATGATCGTTGATGTGACTTTTGAGCATACGCAATATCAGAATGCTCCCGGAAGGTTTGAGGCCGGAACCGGTAATATTGCAGACGCTGTTGGGCTTGGTGCTGCTATTGACTATGTTACCCGCCTTGGGATGGATGCCATAGCGCAGTATGAGCATTACCTCCTGGTATATGCTACCGGTCTGTTAAAAGAAGTCCCGGGTTTACGGCTTATCGGAACAGCTCCTGAAAAGGCCAGCGTATTGTCGTTTGTACTGGATGGATATAAGACCGAAGAGGTTGGATCTGAACTGAATAAAGAGGGGATCGCTGTTCGCTCAGGCCATCATTGCGCACAGCCTATTTTGCGCAGATTTGGATTTGAAAGTACCGTGCGGCCCTCGCTGGCATTTTATAATACCTGTGCGGAAGTTGACATACTGGTGGATACCCTTCGCCGTTTAAAAAGAGAAGGACGCAGGCTTTAACCAAATGAAATGATATATATGCCGGCTGGGCTTATTCTGATATATAAGAATAATGAAAGATTGATCTGTCCGGCGGTTTATCAGAGGCCTCTCTGCTGCCTTATAATAAACAGTATTCAGAGCGGGTTTAATCTTTTAAACCAGCTCTGAACTGTTTTTGTATAGAGCGTTAAGATAGATCTGATTAATTTAAGCTTTCCGGATTTTACCAGGTAACTAAATATTAAAATAAATATCATCCGGAATTTGGTCTGAATTATGCAGATATAATTACTTTACCAGTCCTGCAAAGCGCTGATAAAACAAAGTCGGGCTATTTTCATTTTTAGGAGCATATTTACCGGCTATAACAGGTATATAGATCACTCTTCGCCTGCTTTCTTCTCCGGTAACCGACGATTGGGCCACACGGTGCCACAGTCTCCCGTCGTGTACCGTCAGGTCTCCCGCTTCCGGAATTACTGAAATTTCATCAGGATCTGTATCATGATCGATGAAGTGTTTTTTTCTGAACAGCATATTATAAATGCTTTGTGTATGTGTTCCTGGAATAATTCTTAATCCGCCATTTTCAGGCTTAAGTGTGCTGAGATGAATACCCACATTAAGCATAGGATTAAGCTTAGCTCCCTGGAACAGGTCTCTCAGTCCGTCTGTATGCCATCCCATTTTAGTGAACTTGCTGTTAGGGCCATTTACGTAATGATTAAAAACCATTCCGTCTTTCTCGTGAGTCCCCAACCTAGCCTCCGGGCCAATGAATTCTAATATGGTTTTAAAACGGGGATCATGTGAAAATTCTTCCAATATGGGGTGGTGTTGGTTAATAAAGGCGAAACGTTGAATAATAGTACTGCCGTCTAAGTCCCGGCCATATTTAACAGGTACCCCGTTTACCTTTTTTATATCCTTTCTGATCCAGTTTTCTTCAACTTCTTTTGATGCCCTGATAATTAACTGTACTGTTTCCGGTTGGATAAACTGCTTGAAGTGAATGAAGCCGTGCTCGTTAAAAAATGAGATTTGTTCCTTGGATAAGGATTCTGCCAATGTGAACCTGGGATATACTCCTGCCATGATGAGATTAAATTAAATGATAAATAGTGAGTTATGGATATATTAAGAAAGAGGAAATGTGAAGGGCGCCTTCAGCACAAATCTGTTAACAACAGCAACGGGCCTCTTTGGCAAGAGGCATTCGCATATAACATGCAAAAAGGGGGCGATATGTATTTTGAATTAACATTCTCTACTAAGATTGTAGACTATTATGCAAACATATAAATTTTTTTAAATGTTTGAACTTTTTTTTAATATATTTTTCATCTGTAAAGCTGTTCTTCAAAGGAAAGTGAGAGACCGAAAATTGTGTGAGTTCTCATGAACATCTTTAAAAATCCATATACGGTGAATAACAATTGCATATTAATAGTTACTACCTTCGGGGATTTTATTTCTGCCTGTATAACCGGCCGGCGGTATTTTCAATGAAGCTTTTGGGCAGGATCCTGTTTGCTGCAGCCGTAATCCGGTTGAGCAACCCGGGAATGATCTCTGCTTTTCCTTTGAACATTCCATCTATTGCTGTTTCGGCAACTTTGCCGGGCAGCATATTAAATTTTTCCGTAAGGTGGCTGAGCGCTGCCATTCCAGCCCTTTCAGAGAAGCCGGTATCCACCGGACCTGGCGACAGGCAGCTTACAGAAATTCCTGTACCCTTCAGTTCGTACCTGAGTGCTCTGGTAAATGATAAAACAAAGGCTTTGGAGGCAGCATATAATGCAAGGGTGGGCACTGCCTGGTAAGCAGCTGTGCTGGCAACATTCAGAATAAAAGAGGAAGTGTGCTTTTTCAAATCCGGTAGTAACAGGTATGTTAATTCAATTAGGGCAGTATTATTAACATAAAGCATGTTCAGTTGCTCACCTATATTCAATTCTTCAAATTTGCCCCATAATCCATAGCCTGCATTATTAATCAGGATAGAAATATTATATGCTCCGGCAGTATACCATTGTTTAATTTGCCCGGCGGCTCCAGGGACAGAGAGATCGGCAACAAGATATTCTGCTTTTACCCCATAGAGGTCTGAAATAGTATGCTTTAATTCCTGCAGATCTTTTTCAGAGCGGGCTGTCAGTAACAAGTTATAATTGCGGGAAGCAAGTATTAAAGCCATTGATTTACCCATGCCCTTACTGGCTCCTGTTATTAATGCATAATTCATGCATTAAAGATAAAAAAACAAAATGAAGGTGCTTCAGGATGCTTAATAATAACTATTGGGTTAACCGGACTGTTTCGAGGACCATCATAAAATAAATAAACAGGCTGCTCCGCTTACGGATATAGCCTGTTTATTTATTTTTTTTTGCCGGGTATTCAAGGCATCTTAATACCTGTTGTTGAATTTAATACTTCCCCCTGTTCCTGTGATCTGAATGAGGATAATCAGTGCGTTTTAAAGGGATAAACATCCCTTTGGTATTTTCCAGCCAATCAAAGATTTCTCCTGTCAGGCTCTTTATCACCCCCTGATATTCAGGACTGGCGATGAGGTTTTTTGTTTCATAAGGATCAGTTTGCAGATCAAAAAACTCGTTGGTATCCCAAATGCCATGATAGCGTATCAGTTTATACCGGTCTGTCCGTACCCCATGCATCGTCGGAGTTTGCGGAAACTCGTATTCCCAGTAATATTCATAGAAAATGCGGTCGCGCCACGGGATCTTTTCACCTTTGAGGAGGGGCATAAAGGAAGAACCAGCCATTTGTCCGGGCTTTTTCAGTCCGGCTGCTTCAAGTATAGTAGGGGCAATATCGATGTTCTGAACCATCTGATCTATGACCGTTCCCCCCTTAATTACATCGGGACAGCGAACCAGTAAAGGCACCCTGACAGATTCTTCATAAAACTGCCGCTTGTCTATCAGGCCGTGCTCACCCCAGGCAAATCCATTGTCGCCCATGTAAATTACCATCGTTGACTTGTCAAGGCCGGATTCCTTCAGGTAATTCAGCAGGGTCCCAATGCTCTCGTCAAGGCTCCGGATCGTTTCGCAATAGCGGGTAACATATTTTTGCCATGAATCGGTACTGTGATACGCATAATCCACCCCATGCCAGCTCTCCCTCTGGGTTTTTACCCAATCGGGATGCATTTCCTCCCCGTAATAGTCTTTACCGGCAGGCATCTTACCGGTTTTGGGGTCAACTGTTGGCAATGGATGCCTGCCATACTGAGGGGTATTAAATGAAGGGGGGATATAACTTTTCTCATTGGCATAACAGCCTGCATACTTCTTTGATGGAGAGAAGTTATCGTGCACTGCCTTGTGCGACAAATAAACAAAGAACGGTTGTTTACCCTTCTTTTCTTTTATCCATTGGATAGCATGCTCTGTCAGTAAATCTGTTATATAGGTGCTGTCTTTATAGGCCACCTGTTTTCCGTCAATGTTTAGTACCGGGTTATAATAGACACCTTGCCCCCTGAAACTTTCCCAATGGTTAAACCCCGGCCTCGGA
>JAATFW010000038.1 GCA_015654985.1 Sphingobacteriales bacterium
ACATTGCCTGAAAAAGACAGATAAACATCGTCGGTAATGCCCATATCGAGCCCCGGCACATAAGGCATCCAATCCCAGCTTGAACTTGAGATGTAAGCAGGACTTGCGTAATTAGTGATTGGCGTCTGAGGCCAGTAAACCAATACGGACAGAACATTTGGCTGTCCCCGCAGAATAAATTTACTTATCTCAAACTTTCCGCGCTCCATAAAACCATCCAGTTTGCCGAGGAACCCGCCATTGAGATAGACTTCACCCTTCCTGTTAATGCCCTCAAAATTTAACCAAACTCTCTCTGTATTATACTTTTCAGGCAGATTAATTTCTGTACGATACCAGAAGTTCCGGTCATATTTCTTTTTATCAACCTTATAAATATTATCACCGAAATTTGGGTCCTTCTCAACTCCGGACATCACATATGAGTTAAAAATTGTCCCTGGAACAATCGCATCCACCCAGTCCGCTGTATTAATTCCGGAAGGAAAAACTTCGGACGAAGGTTTGTTTATTTCCGCCTGTGGTTTAACTTTCCAATGTACCAAACGATTATCGCTGTTAAGGGAAATTTTACCGATCTGCGCGTAGTTCCTGACAGTTACAACAGTCAGAAGAAGAAGAAATGCATGGGCTTTAAAACCAGGTTTTGTAAACATTATGATATATACGTGGATGTTTGATATTGACGTTAATTGACTTGGTTACTAACCGCCACCGCAACTCTCGAATCGGCACAACCATAATAGAGAAACCACTTGTCGTTGAAAAACACCAGCCCCTCCGTAAAAACTGTTCCTGCAGGATACTGACCGCTTTTTTCAAATGACTCGGTTGGTATGAAAAAAGGCTTTTCAAGCCTGTCCGTCAGTCGGGACGGGTCTTTTCCTGAAAATAGCGCCTGGCCGGCACAATATGTTCCAGCCGTATAACGATTATCGCAATCAGGACCTGAAAGATTCTTTCCGTTATAAATTAAAATAATGCCTTTTGACGTGAGTACAGCAGGAGGGCCGCATTCAGTTAACATACTGTCGAAATGATATTTCCGGGGTGACATCAACACTTTCAGGTTGCCCTGCTCGTCAAGCAAAGGTGTCCAGTTCACGAGGTCGGACGAAGTTGCCGCATATACGGCTGATTCTCCCCAGTACATCCAGTAAGCCCCGTTGATCTTCGTGATCACCAGCTTCCCATCTTTAACTTTTGTTAAGACAGAAGCTGATTTAGTAGCCATATTAAAGTATTTACCGCTGTAAGCCTTTCTGAAAACCGGACCATATTTTTTCCAGTGCAACAGATCTTTAGAAGTTGCAGCTGCCAACCGGGGAGTTTTATGGTTCCATTGGGTATAAAGCATCAGATAGGTTCCGTTTTCAGCCACGGCAACACGCGGATCTTCACATCCTCCGGTCCATTCAAATTCCTTCTGCCCGTCTTCAGCAGGAAAAAGCACTGGCTTTTTCAGTCTTTTCATCATAATTCCATCAGAACTCTCTGCCAGGCCAATTCTTGACGTTCGCTCCCCTATGCCCTTTCCTGATTTATCTTCTGCACGATACAGCACGCATATCTTTCCGTTCTTTACGACCGCAGCCGGGTTAAACGTATCATTCGCTTCCCATGCAATTTGTTTTCCCGTCATAGGATCAGTAAAAACGGATGAAGAATCAGGCATAATAACCGGGTTTTTATCTACCGGGCGAATAAAATTCCCTAATGCCCAATCCGGGAAACTGTCTTGTGAGATTTGTCCCTTTACAGTACTACTTAGTGTAAAAAGGAAAAATAAAATACGGATAATCGATATTGGATAATTCATTTTGATAATTTTAAATTCAGTGACCTTCGTAGCTCTTAACGTCGTATGACGGCGTGGCATTTTCAGTTCCCCAGTTTTTATCCGGAACAGAAGTTACCCGAAATAAGAGCTCCCCCCCTTTACGCACTTTATCCCATGGAATCCAGGTTCCCTTAACCGGTATACCATTCAATTTCAAGGACGTAATATACATCTTGCCTGCATCTCCACCCCTTATATGCAGTACTTGCCCTGCCCCGAGATGCACCTTTATTGAAGGGAACAGGGGACTATTAACAGAAAATCCGCCAACTCCCGGAACCATAGGATATAAGCCTATCCCGGCAAAAACGTACCACGCCCCCATGGCCCCAAGATCATCGTTTCCCGGAAGGCCATTATCGCGGTTGCTGTACTGTTCATTAATAATGCGCCTTACAACTTCCTGGGTTTTATAGGGTGCACCAACCCAGTTGTATACCCAGGGGACCTGGAAATCGGGCTCATTTCCTGCGGCAAACCATTCCTGGTTGTAGCTTGCATTTAGTTTGGTGAAAAACTCGTCGAGGCGCTGTTCTGCCTTCTTCTTTCCTCCTGAAAGCTCTATAAGTGCTTTCAGGTTATAAGGCACCATCCAGAAATAATTCTTGTAACTGGCCTCACGCCAATCTTCGTCATATCTCTTCCAGGAACCATCCTCATTCCTGGACTGAAGCCATCCTGTGGAAGGATTAAATAGGTTTTTCCAGAGCTGTGCCCTTTTCAGGTATATACGCCAAAGTGTGCTGTCGTTAAATGCCCCGAGGGCAAAGCGGCCGATGGCAAAATCTGCAGAAGTATATTCAAGCATCATGGAAGCGTTCATATATCCCTTTTCGAGGTATTGCTGTAAAAAAGGGCGTGTAAGGATATTCTGGGACTTTGTCCCTGCTATTTCTGCCCCCCTCCTCATAATTTCGAGAGCCTTTTCTTTGTCAAAACCACGAGCTCCAAAAGCATAAGCGTTAGCAACCAGTATGGCTGTCGGATCGCCCTGCATAATGCCTGTTTCAGTATCGCCCATTATCCATCTGGCAAATCCTCCTCCCGATTGTTCCGCGAATTTTATCAGAGACGAAACCATATCTGAGGTTTCCTCTGGTGCCAGCATACTAAGCAGTTGAACCTGCGTCCTGTAAGTATCCCAGTTACTGAAGGAGGTGTAATAATTACCGTGCTCCACCTTATGTACTATATGATCGGCTCCGGGATATTCACCGTTCACATCATTGAAAATATTCGGATGGGCGAACGAATGATACAAATGGGTATAGAATTGAGTGACCTGATCTTGGGTTCCTCCCTCAATTTCTATTTTTCCAAGATATTTATTCCAGGCAGACGTCGTCTGCGCCTTTATATTGTCAAATGACCAGCCTGAATTTTCGGTGGCAAGATTCTCCCTTGCATTTTCAACAGAGACATACGATATTCCAAACTTATAATTCACGGGCTTGCCCGAGGAAATATCAAAAGTGAAATAAGCTCCTGAATTTTCGCCGGAAGCAGAAGTTGAAAAAGGCTGAATGGATTTCCCTTTCCATGTTCCCGATACAGCGGGCCGGGAATCAAACTCTGCAACGAAATAAACTTTGAATAAGGTTTTGGATCCGCAGAAAGAGCCTGCATTCGCATATCCTTCGCATTTACCCGGACCTGTGATCCTGATAACGGCATCTGTTATTTTTGTTGAGTTAATTCCTGATCCTATAATTACCGTCATTTTTTTCTCTGCCGGCAAACAGGTAAATCTTGCCATTCCTGTTCTTTTTGTGACAGTAAGGTCGCAGTCAATTTTTCCTCTTACCTTCACCTTATAATAACCGGCAACAGCCTTAAGTACCTGGTACTGTGGATCGGTATGTGACATGGAATCCGGAGATGCGGAAAGGTCTCCCGGAAGCGGTAATGTTGGAAAATTCCCCATATGTTCACAACCGGCGCCACTAAGCTGATTTACAACAAATCCTTTCTCTTCGGTAAAAAATGTTGGCGTAAACTGCACCATACCAAACGGATACATTGCGCCGGGAAAGGTATATCCGGCTTCAAGATAGCGTTCGTGGATTCCGTGCCCTTTGCCCTGGGAGCCGATCAGTGTGTTTACTTTTTCTGCGTAATTTATCTTACTGCTTTCCTGGGCCATCACTCGTTCGCACTGAATGGCGGAAAGAAACAGCATCAATAACAGGATCTTTTTTATCTGCATACTTTACTTATAATCTGCAATACTATCTTTATTATCTACTATTTTAAACGATTTAGCTTATAAATTCCAGGAGATCTGCCTGCATGCACCTTACTGTTTTATATCTCCCGGCGATTCCGCTCTTCTTTTATTCTTTTTTTGTCAGGGAAAAAGGTCTGTCAGCAACTGACGTTCCCCTGTTGTAATTCGGTATATTTCCCATTTTAAAGTTCAGCACTCCGCCATTTATAATATCCGTATGAGAGACCCAGTTTTTGGTGTATATTTTTCCATTAAACGTTGCCGATTGTATAAAAACATTGTCTTTTCTGTTATTATCCGCTTGAATGATGAATTTCTTTCCGTTTTCCATAGTAATGGTCGCCTTCCTGAACACCGGGCTCCCGATAACATACTGATCTGTACCCGGGCAAACGCTGTAAAAGCCCAATGCACTCAGTACATACCATGACGACATCTGCCCCTGGTCTTCATCACCCGGATAGCCGTTCTCCGTAGAATTATAAAGTTTTGCCATCACATCCCTTATATGCTGCTGCGCCTTCCAGGGCTGCCCGGCATAGTTGTATAGATAGATCATATGCTGGATAGGCTGATTGCCGTGAGCATACTGTCCCATGTTAGCATTCACCATTTCGGTCATTTCATGGATCGTATGCTTATAAGCGCCCACGTTCACCTTGTTGGGGACTGAAAACACAGAATCAATTTTTGCTGTAAAGTTTTGGTCCCCGCCCATCAGATTGATCAGTCCCTGAATATCATGAAATACCGACCATTGCCAGTGCCATGCATTCCCTTCGGTGTAAGGCCCGCCCCATGAATAAGGATCGAAATCAGCGACCCATTCGCCGTTTGCCTGCCGTCCCCGCATAAAACGGGTGGAGGGATCGTACAGGTTCCTGTAATTATACATTTGCCTGGCGAACCGGTCCGCATAAAAATCCTGCCCGGTCATGCGGGCAAGCTGGTAACCGCAAAAATCATCGTAGGCGTATTCAAGCGTCTGTGAGAGAGCTCCTTCCGATCCGGGGTAGGCAACGTAACCCAACTGATAATAATCTTTCCAGCCTGCGCGGCCATTCGCGCCGCCCCAGGGCCCTTTATTAGTAGCTTCATGGAAATAAGCTTTGACTGCCCTATTCGGGTCGAAGGTCCTGATACCCTTCACCCAGGCGTCGGTCAGGAGTGAGATGGCATGGTTACCCAGCATACCTCCTGTTTCTGAGGGGCAGGACCAGGCGGGCAGCCATCCGCATTGCTCCTGTGCATCCAGCAGGGCATTCATATATCTTCCTTCATAGGTAGGATGTATGATCGTATTGAGGGGAAACTGCGCCCTGAAAGTATCCCAGAAGCCGTTATCGGTATACATGTAACCATCGTGGATCTTACCGTCGTAGGGACTGTAATAATAGGGGCTTCCATCCTTCTTATATTCGAAAAACTGCCTTGAAAAAAGATTCGCCCTGAACAGGCAGGAATAGAAAGTGGCCATTTCTTCTTCGGTTCCACCTTCAACCAACACGCGGTTAAAAAGATCATTCCATATTTTTGCAGCAGCAGCTTTGGTTTGGTCAAGGCTTTTGAATTTACCCAGTTCCCTTTGAAGATTAAGTTCGGCCTGCTCCTGGCTTATATACGACGACGCCACCTTTACCTGCACCTTCTCTCCCCCGGCAAACTGAATAAACGCTCCTCTTCCCTTTCCCTCATCGTTCAGTTTCCCGGCGGAAATGATATTGGTAGTATTATCCCAGGTGCCATACGCCTTAAAAGGCTTATCGAAAACGATGACAAAGTAGTTCCTGAAATTTTCGGGAATGAAACGCCCATTATTAACGTATCCCGTGATTTTTCGCTCGGATGGAATGATCTCTATTTTGCTCAGCTTATCATAGCCGTCGAGCACCACGTACGAATTCTTCCCGGCGGGGAAAGAAAAGCGCAGATGCGCCCCTCTTTCGGTCGGGGAAATTTCTGTGGTGATCTGGTTATCGAATGTGACTTTGTAATAATCGGGCCTGGCTGTTTCGTTAGCATGGCTGAAAGAAGACGCCCGTTCGTCTTCACTTACTTTAAGTTCTCCTGTAACCGGCATAAGAGAGAATACGGCATAATCGTTTACCCAGGGGCTGCATTGGTGTGCCTGCTGAAATCCCCGGATCGTTTTGTCTTTAAACAGGTATTTCCAGCCTTCTCCGTTCTTCCCTGTTTGCGCCGACCAGGTATGCATGCCGAAAGGCAGCGCGACCGTGGGATAGGTGTTGCCGTGGCTAAGGGCGAACTCTGAGTTAGTGCCCTGAAGAGTACTGGCGTATTTCAGGAGATCTTTGTTTTGTGCAGCAACTATATATGAAAAGAATAAAAAAAGAACCAGAAAGTATAATTTCATAAACTATATCTAAAAACCTTTAACATTTCTCTGCTTTACATTTAATGGCAAACAAGCCGGCAAGCCCGCCAATGATCATTAAAAAACTAATTAATTCAGCCTGTGTAAAAGACATATTTGCAAAGTCGTACCTCTGGTTAACCCGGATCTTCTCGATAAAAAATCGTTCGGCCCCGGTCAGGATCAGGTACAGGCAAAACATTAATCCCGGAATCGTTATTCTTCTTCGCAATCCCCATAACAGGAAAAACAGCACCAGGCAAATCACACTCTCATAAAATGAGGTGGGATAAACACGGTAAGGCAAAACAAAACAGTATTCGCCCGCGCAGTTGTTTATTGAAATTCCTTCTTTTAACACGTTATGAGGAAAATTGAATGACCACACCCAATCTGGCATCCAGCTAAGAAAAGCCAATTTAGGATACCTGTTGACAATCCCC
>JAATFW010000331.1 GCA_015654985.1 Sphingobacteriales bacterium
TACTCAGAAAACCGGGTTCCGCACGGTTGAAGTAAAGGAACGGGACGGAGTCTATGTAAATGGTGTAAAAGTGAAGTTTAAGGGAGTTAACCGTCATTCTTTCTGGCCGGCATCCGGAAGGACAACCAGCAAAAAGATCAGTATTGATGATGTCAACCTGATGAAGGATATGAATATGAATGCCGTCCGTATGTCGCATTACCCGCCCGACAGTCACTTTCTGGATGTGTGTGATTCTTTAGGCCTGTTTGTAATGGACGAACTGGCCGGGTGGCATGGTCATTATGATACTCCTACCGGTACCAAGCTGGTGAAGGAAATGATCAGTCACGATATTAATCATCCCTCCATTGTATTCTGGTCGAACGGGAACGAGGGAGGGCATAACCGGGAACTCGACCCGCTGTTTGCGCAGGAAGACCCTCAGAAACGACCTCTGATCCATCCATGGGAAGATTTTAACGGTTTTGATACCCAGCATTACAGGGAGTACGATTATGGGATCGGCAACTACATGCATGGACACAGTATTGTGATGCCCACCGAGTTCCTGCACGGGATGTACGATGGCGGGCATGGCGCCGGACTTGAAGATTACTGGAACGAAATGCTTCGCTACCCTCTTGCGGCAGGCGGTTTCCTCTGGGATTTTGCCGATCAGGGAGTAGTAAGAACTGATAAGAACGGAGCCCTGGATACCGATGGAAATCACGGTCCCGATGGTATTGTTGGTCCCTATCGCGAAAAGGAAGGAAGCTTCTTTACCATAAAAGAAGTCTGGAGCCCCGTGTTTTTCGAACGTCGCGAAATGACAGATGGTTTCGATGGCTTCTTTAATCTTGAAAACCGCTATTACTTTACCAATCTAAATCAGTGTGCATTTAGCTGGAAACTTCTCAATCTTAAAAACCAGGCATCAAAAAGCGGAACGTCTGTATCCCCTGATGTTAAACCTTTTGAAAAGGGCAGGCTGAAAGTGGATCTTCCGGCCGGCTGGCATAATTATGATGTATTATATCTGACTGCAACCGACCCGTATAAACGTGAGCTATTTACATGGAGTTTCCCAATTACGCTGCCCTGGAAAGAGGCGGCAGCTCTTGTCGTTAAAAATACAAAAGATCCGGTAATCCTTACCGAAACTGATTCGCTGTATCATGTTTCCGCAAATGGTATCCGGCTGAGTTTCAGTAAGCGATCAGGAATATTACAAAATGTGCAAAATGCAAAGGGGATTATTCCGTTTAATAATGGACCAATACTTCAGGAAGGGATCAATAATTTCAGCGATATAAAATACAGGAGGGCAGGCGACAGCCTGATAATAGAATCAACCTTCAACAGGAAGACATCGTATAATATCCTGCAGTGGGTGATCTATCCTTCAGGCTGGTTGAAAATGAACGTGAGGTATTTCCCCTCAGAATACTTCACTAATTTCGTGGGTGTAAACTTTTCCTTCCCTGAAAGTAAAATAAAAGGGGTGGAATATATGGGTAGTGGCCCTTACCGCGTATGGAGGAACAGGATGAAAGGAACCCGGTTTGGTATATGGAAAAAGGATTATAATAATACAGAAACAGGTGAAGCATGGATCTATCCCGAGTTTAAAGGCTATCATTCAAATATGTACTGGTGCAAATTTATTACAACAGAACAGCCCTTTACGGTGGTTACGGAAAATGAAGATGTTTTCCTTCGCCTGTTTACCCCGGCATATAAAGAAGATCCCTGGAAAAACTATCAGTTGATCTTTCCTTCAGGAGATATCTCTTTTATGCAGGGCATCGCCGGAATAGGTACCAAAACACAGAAAACAGAAACGACAGGTCCCATGGGAATGAAGAATATTTATTATGATTTTGAAAAAGATCCGGCAAGGGCGCTGAGCCTGACACTGTATTTTGACTTTTCAGGAAACGTTTTTGAATTATGAGTTATGAATTATGGGTTATAAGTTATGTATTATGAGTTATGAATTATGGGTTATAAGTTATAAGTTATAGGTTATAAGTCGTCTGAAACTATTTGTTTTATAAAAATGTAATAAGTCATTTTATCTTTAATATAATACCAACTCATAATACATAATACCAACTCATAATACATAATTCATAACTCATAACTCATAACTCATAATTCATAATACATAATACCAACTCATAACTCATAACTCATAACTCATAATACATAACTCATAACTCATAACTCATAATACATAACTCATAATACATAACTCATAATACATAACTCATAATACATAATTCACTCAAACGCCGTGTTTAGAACATACATTCATTTTCTTTCAGCAGTAATAGCTGTCTGCCTGATGGCCCCCAAAGCAGGTGCCTCAGGTGCAGAATTAAACCTGCAAAACCTGCGCACTGAGATGCTTGTTAATCCCGAAGGGATCGATGCCCTGCAACCCCGCCTGAGCTGGGAGATCAGTGGAGGCGGCAGGGGAATAAAACAGGTGGCATATCAGGTGCTCGTAGCTTCTTCAGAAGAAAACCTGGCATCAGATAACGGAGATCTCTGGAATTCGGAGAAAGTGAGTTCAGATCAGTCGGTACATGTAAAATACAGCGGCCTGGCCTTAAAAAGCCGTACCCGGTGTTTCTGGAAAGTGAGGGTCTGGACCAATAAGGGCGAAACCGGCTGGAGCAGGCCTGCATATTTCAGCATGGGACTATTAAATTATGTAGACTGGAAAGGCAGATGGATCGGAATGGATCAATCCTTCCCATGGGACAGAGAAACAACATGGTCGAGATTATCGGCCCGGTATCTGCGTAAGGAGTTTGAAACGAAGAAAAGCATTAAACATGCCACAGCCTGGATTATCGGCCTGGGTATGTACGAATTGTACCTGAATGGAAATAAAGTGGGCGACCAGGTACTTGCACCCGTACCAACAGATTATGCAAAGGGCGTTAAGTACAATACGTTCGATGTTACCGCCTTACTGCAAAATGGGAAAAATGCCATCGGAACTGTCCTGGGTAACGGCCGTTATTATACTATGCGCCAGGCCTACAAGCCTTACAAGATCAAAACCTTCGGCTATCCGAAGATGCTTCTGAACCTGGAAATAGAATATTCCGATGGTTCAAAAGACCTGATTATAAGTGATGATAGCTGGAAGCTGACTGCCGACGGGCCCATCCGTACCAACAATGAGTACGATGGTGAGGAATATGATGCGACCAAAGAAATGCCGGGATGGAACAAGCCGGGATTCGACGACAGCAAGTGGCTGGCAGCGAAGTTTGTCCAGGAACCCGGTGGTACCTGCGAAGCGCAGATGAATGAGAACATGAAGGTAATGGAAACCATTAAACCTTTATCGGTGAAGAAGCTCAATACCGGCACTTATATTATGGATATGGGGCAGAACTTTGCCGGTTGGATCAGGATGCGTGTAAAAGGAAACAAAGGCGATACCGTTAAACTCCGTTTTGGAGAAAACCTTCAGGCTAACGGTGAGCTTTATGTCCGTAACCTGAGAGATGCCCGTGCAACCGACGTTTACACTCTAAAGGGAGAAGGACAGGAAACCTGGGAACCAACCTTTGTTTACCATGGTTTCCGTTATGTGGAAATAACCGGTTATCCTGGCACCCCGACGGTCAATGATTTTGACGGCAGAGTGGTGTACGATAATATACCCGCAACCGGTGAATTCATTACCTCGAACCCTATAATTAACCAGGTTTATAAAAATGCATACTGGGGGATCCGCAGCAATTATAAGGGGATGCCGGTAGACTGCCCGCAGCGGAATGAGCGCCAGCCATGGCTGGGCGACAGGACCACCGGTGCATATGGGGAGAGTTATATTTTTGATAACGGCCGTTTGTATGCCAAATGGCTGGATGATATTCAGCAATCACAAAAGGAAGACGGCAGCATCCCTGATGTCGCCCCTGCTTTCTGGCGCTACTATGGCGATAATGTAACCTGGCCAGGAACATACATCACAGTAGCCAATATGCTTTACAGGCAGTACGGCGATATAGAGCCCATCAGAAAACATTATGATTCCATGAAAAAATGGATGGATTATATGGCGGATAAATACACCGCAAACGGATTGATAACCAAAGATAAGTATGGCGACTGGTGCGTTCCTCCCGAATCAAAAGAGCTGATTCACTCTAACGATCCGGCAAGGCAGACAGATGGCGTTCTTCTGGCATCGGCAACCTATGTAAAACTTTCAGCTCTTATGGAAAGCTTTGCGCAGCTCCTCCATAAAACAGAAGATGCGAAAGCATTTGCAGGCAGGGCTTTGGGGATAAAAGAGGCCTTTAACAATAAATTTCTTGACGTTTCAAACGGACGGTACAGCAATAATACCATCACAGCAAACCTGCTTCCCTTAATGTACGATATGGTGCCTGCAGCTTCAAAAGAGAAGGTATTTAAGAATATTACAGACAAAATTCTGATTGAAAACAAGGGGCATATCGGCACCGGGGTTATCGGAACACAATGGTTAATGCGCGGGCTTTCTGTAAATGGCCGCTCTGATATTGCTTACCGGATTGCTACAGTAACAGATTATCCGGGATGGGGTTATATGGTAGCTAACGGCGCTACTACTATCTGGGAACTCTGGAACGGCAATACCGCAAACCCTGAAATGAATTCGGCGAACCACGTCATGCTGCTGGGCGATCTTATTATCTGGTATTACGAGAATCTTGCCGGTATTAAATCAGCAGAAGATGCCCCTGCATTTAAGAAGATCGTTATGAAACCGGAGATCATTGAAGGGCTTAATTCCGCAACTGCTTCTTACCGCTCCGTTCACGGGTTAATAAAAAGCGACTGGAAGAAAAAAGGAAAGGCGTTTAGCTGGAATATCAGTATTCCCGCCAATACCAAAGCCATCGTGTATATACCGGCAGCGGCAGCAGACAAAGTGAAAGAAGGTAAGGGAAAAGCTTCCTCCGCTGAAGGTTTAAAGCTGATTGGTATGGAAGGGAACCGGGCTGTATTTGAAGCAGGCTCGGGATCTTACTCCTTTAGTTCAACGATGTAAACTAAGATAAAAATGTTATATGTACTAAAAGGTGTTCATCAGTGCTTACGCAGTTTTATCGGTCCCTCATCTTCCTTTGAAGAACCGTTTTATAGATGAAAAGTATAGAGATCAATTATATAAATTAAAAAGATAATAATATGAATGGCATGAAATCAACCGTTCTGGGCGTTGCCCTTTTCAGTGTAACGATGTTTTCCTTTACTGATTATGCTGCCGCACAGGCAGCTAAAGCTGAAACAACTACAACTGATGCGAAAGCTAAAGCAGATGCGGAACAGGAAGCGAAAGCGGCGGAATGGGTAGCCTCTCTGAATCTGAACGACGCCGCAAAAGAGGGTCGCGTAAAAGCGGTGATCGCAGAGCATTTGAAAACCATCCGCGACTGGAACAATGAACACCCTTTTACCACTGTTCCCGCAGGAATTAATCCGGCCACCGGCAATAAGCTCAGTGATCTCGACCGGCAGGTCATTGCGAATTCTGCAATGCCCGCTGCCGTTCATCAGAACCTGATGGATGGCTTGCGAAAAGATCTTACAGAGGAACAGGTTGAAGCAGTTCTGGATAAATATACTATTGGTAAAGTAGCGTTTACCCTCGCCGGTTACCGGTCTATCGTGCCCAATCTTACACCCATAGAAGAGGCCGAAATTTTAAAGAACCTGAAACTGGCGCGCGAACAGGCAGTAGATTACAAGAATATGAAGCAGATCTCGGCTATTTTCGAGATCTATAAAACAAAATGCGAGCAGTACCTTAATTCAAATGGCCGCAACTGGAAACAGATGTTTAAGGATTACGTAACTGCTGCAAAAGCGAAAAAGGCAGCCGAAGGGAAGAAATAGAGGGGTTGCGGGTTGTGAGTTGCGGGTTGAAGGTTGTGAGTTGCGGGTTGCGGGTTGCAGGTTGCAGGTTGTGAGTTGAAAGTTGGGGTTGAAAGTTTCCAGCGATTTAACAAAAATTGATTTAGATATACAACACACCTTTATAGCTGATAATCATAGAGTTGGAAATGTGTTGTACAGTTTGAAAGTTGCGGGTTGAAAGTTGTGAGTTACAGGTCGGCAAATTAATGGATTGGACGAGAACTTCCAGCCCATCATAAGAAAAACAAAAACGATGAATAACAGGAGAACACTAATAGTATTGCTCTTTTTAATAATAGGAGGAGCGGTATCCGCTTCGGCGCAGGATAAGCCATGGAAAAAGGGAATCCTTGTGGATGAATTTATATATGAAACGGCGCCTTTTCCGGAAAGCCACGCGGCTACCATTGCGGAAACTCCCAAAGGGTTGGTTGCTGCTTTTTTTGGCGGCACCAAAGAACGCAATCCGGATGTTTGTATCTGGGTAAGCCGGCATGAGAACGGAAAATGGACTGCCCCTCAGAATGTCGCCGACGGCGTGATGCCTGATAAAAGGTACCCCACCTGGAATCCTGTTTTATACCAGGTGCCGGGCGGGGATCTGCTTTTGTTCTACAAGATAGGCCCCAGCCCCTCTACCTGGAAAGGCTGGCTGAAAACTTCAAAAGACAACGGGTTGACCTGGTCGGAAGCAAGGGCGCTGCCTGAAGGATTTATCGGGCCTGTTAAAAACAAACCGGTGCATCTGGGCAACGGCAACTTATTCTGCCCAACCAGCACCGAAGGGAACAAAGGCCCCAATAGCTGGCAGGTTCATTTTGAAGTAAGCCCTGATTTTGGCAAAACATGGCGTAAGATAGGCCCTGTCGCTGCTGATTCTGCTGTTGATGCTATCCAGCCCAGCATTCTCGACCACGGGAAAGGAAAACTTCAGATCCTGGCACGCAGCAGGAACCGCGCCGTGCTCGAATCCTGGTCTGATGACAATGGCGAAACATGGTCGCCTCTTGCCAAAACCACTTTACCGAATAACAATTCAGGCACCGATGCGGTAACACTGAAAGACGGCCGCCATGCATTGGTCTACAATCATGTGCTGCCTCCGGGAAGTCTTGCAAAAGGTCCGCGTACACCGTTGAATTTATCCATTTCAAAAGATGGTAAAACCTGGTATGCTGCCGCTATACTCGAAGATTCACCCATCAGCCAGTATTCCTATCCTTCCGTTATTCAAACGAAAGATGGAATGATCCATGTGGTGTATACCTGGAGAAGGCAAAAGATAAAACACGTGGTGATCGATCCTTCAAAACTGAAGCTGGTGACAATTAAAAACGGCGCCTGGCCAAAAATGAAGGGATATACCGCGCCTGCAGCAGGAGAAATTACAAATGATTAATCAATCTATAAACCGGAATAGTATGGGTTTCAGAATTTCAGTCAGAAACTTTCTTGTTCTTTGCTTCCTTGGGATATTTGCCGCTTCTTATGCGCAGACCTCTGATGATGCTTTCAAAAAGCCGCTAAAGGCGGTTATAGAAGATATAGAGAATCAGTACAATGTGAAGATCAGGTATCCTGAAGATCTTGTAAAAGACCGTTGGGTAACCTATGCCGGCTGGCGCTTCAGGCCCGATCTGGAAAAGACGCTTTCCAATGTGATGTCATCCCAGGATATTACATTTACAAAGGAAGGCGAAGGAAAGTATAAGCTGCAGAGCTTTCAGTACCACCTGAAAACGCCTCTTGAAGGAAGGCAGCAACTGGAGTATTTGTGGTCGAAGTACAGCGATGTACAAAGCTGGGAAAAACGGAAGGCCGGGCTGCGTCAATGCATGTGGCAGGCGCTGAAACTGTCGCCTCTCCCGGCGAAGCCTCAAAGCAAACCCATCATCAGCAATAAACGGACGATGGATGGGTATACCATCGAAAATGTTGCCATCGAAACATTGCCCGGAGTATATGTATGCGGCTCCCTCTACAGTCCTCTTAATCCGAAAGGAAAAATCCCCGTCATACTGAATCCCGACGGCCATTTTGGCGACGGAAGATACCGGGCAGACTGCCAGTATCGTTGTGCCATGGAAGCTCGTATGGGTGCTATGGCTTTCAGTTACGACCTGTTTGCCTGGGGCGAATCGCTCCTTCAGTTTAAATCAGAGGATCACCGCAGAAGTTTGGCAATGACGGTGCAGGCCCTCAACAGCATCAGAATATTAGACTGGATGCTCTCCCTGAAAAATGCCGATCCGAACCGGGTGGCAATTACCGGCGCTTCGGGAGGCGGAAGTCAGACGATGCTCATTACAGCCCTCGACGACCGGATCAAGCTCAGCGTTCCTGTAGTAATGTTTTCTTCGTACCATAGCGGCGGATGCCCCTGCGAAAGCGGTATGGGCGTTCACCTTTGCGGAGGCGGCACAAACAACGTAGAAATAGCTGCTATGGCAGCCCCGAGACCCCAATTGGTGCTTTCTGATGGAAAGGACTGGACCCAGCAGGTACCTAAAGTGGAATTTCCCTATCTTAAAAAAACATACGGATTCTACGGACAGCAAAGCCAGGCAGAAAATGTTCATTTCGCTCAGGAAGGCCACGATTATGGAATCAGCAAACGCCTTGCTATGTACGATTTTATCGCCCGGCACTTTCATCTTGACGCAAAGAAAGTACAGGATAAATCCGGCAGGTTCGACGAATCGAAAGTAACGATCGAAAAATATCCCGCTATGTATGTCTTTGGCGAAAAAGGAGAAAAACTTCCCGCCAATGCGGTAAAGGACTTTAAGGAATTGGAGAAAAACTTTAATTGAGTGATGAATGATGGGTTATGAATTATGAATTATGGGTTATGAATTATGAATTATGAGTTGCTGGTTGGGAATACATAGTTCATAATCCATCACTCATAATTCATCACTCTTCTCATAACTCATCATTCATCACTCATAACTCATCATTCATCACTCATAACTCATCACTCTTCTCATAACCCATCACTCATAATTCATAACTCTTCTCATAACTCATCATTCATCACTCATCATTCATCACTCATAACTCATCACTCATAACTCTTCTCATCACTCATAATTCATAACTCGTTCGACGTGAATAATAACTCAGTTGAAACTCAAAAGAACGGCCGCCGCCGTTTTTTAGGAACAGCAGCATTGCTGGGTGCTGCATTGCTTACCCCGCGAAGCCTTTGGGCCTTTATTGCAAAAAAACAACGGTATAAAATAGCGGTAGTAGATCTGATGATCCTGAAACGGCAGAAGCTGGGTGCGTTTCAGTTAACCAAAGACATCGGCGCAGACGGAGTGGAAGTAGATATGGGCGGACTTGGAAACCGGGAAACTTTTGACAGCCAGCTTTCGAAGCCCGAAATACGCCGGCAGTTCATAGATAAAGCAAATGAGCTCGGTCTCAAGATCTGTTCTCTGGCCATGACCGGCTTTTACGCCCAGTCATTCGCCACCCGGCCAACCTATGAGCGGATGCTTCAGGATTGTATTGATACCATGACGGCCATGAATGTAAAGGTCGCTTTTCTTCCCCTCGGCATTCAGGGCGACCTTGCAAAAAATCCGGAGCTGCGCCCAGTAATAGTAGAGCGCCTGAAAGCCGCCGGTAGGATGGCCCAAAAATCCGGCGTTGTAATCGGAATTGAAACCTCCCTGGATGCGAAAGGAGAGGTGCAGCTTCTTAAAGATATCGGCTCGGAAGCGATCAGGATCTATTTCAACTTTTCCAACCCGTTAAAAGCAGGCAGGGATCTGCATGAAGAACTTCGTATCCTGGGTAAAAAGCGCATCTGCCAGATCCATTGCACTAATGAAGACGGTGTCTGGCTGGAAAACGATCCTAAGATCGATATGAAAAAAGTAAAACAAACCCTTGATAAAATGGGCTGGGAGGGCTGGCTTGTCATCGAACGTTCCCGCGATCAGAAAGATCCACGGAACGTAAAATGGAATTTTGGAGCGAATACCGCCTATCTGAAGAAGGTGTTTCAGGGATAAAACAATTAAAGAGATGCTCCTGAAAATCAGACCATTTAAAAAATTGGATGCGTTTACAAATGGAAAGCGAATCATTCATTACCTTCCGGCAATTGCCTGAAGGCTCCGGGGGGTTAAGCCATTGGCTTCGGCTGTATCACTTGCTTTATCAAGTGTTTACATGTGAGCTTCAGGGTCTTTCTTCTCTTTCAACGTTATTTCCCCCAGATAATATGAGGGCGAATTATTGCCTCCCGGCGAGGTAAAGAAAATATAGCAATGGCATACATCATTATCCCAGCCCTGAGGCACATCGATGCTTAAACCTCCCAATCTCCTGGTGGCGGGCTCCCCATCCGAATTAATCATGAAGGCTTCCTTTTGCTCATTGTAGATCAAAATTGTTGCCTTGTCTTCAGTGGATACCAGTGATGTTTTTGGAACAGGAGACCATGAGAACAGGATCTTGCCGGGCACATCAGCCGAGACCTTTGCATCAGTTGCTTTCGGCAGCCTTCCTTTACTGATCAGTACCCTTTCGAAGGCCACCTTAAACCCGTCTTCGCTTTCCGCCAGCGCCCATTTTACATGATAGCTCATGGCAATATTCAGCGCTGTCTTTTTACTTTTGTCAATCTTATTGTATCCCAACTCAAGGATTATCCGGATCGGCGCCAGGAAAGTGCCCATTACATGCCATTTTTGCTGCTGCCGCAGTTGCTCCGGACTTTCAGGTTTAATACGCTTTGACAGTCCCTTAATATAGTAGATCTTTCGCCAGTTGCTGCCGATTACACTTCCTGCTTTTCCGGAGAACGGGCTATTGGGGCCTCCTTTAAATATTGCCATCAGATGAAGAGTTTTTTAGCATCTCGTTGCCCAGGTAGCCGGGTAGCGGCTCTTTTTCTGCAAATATCCTTTCGCCGGAAGAGCTTGCCCTCCCGTCTTTAAAATAGTAAGCGCCGATAATTTCCACAGGGTTCATTGCCTGGCTGTTCATGCTTCTGCGGCCATTAACAGAATCTTCAGCATAAAACTGCAGCGACATCAGTACCAGTAA
>JAATFW010000098.1 GCA_015654985.1 Sphingobacteriales bacterium
AACGACGAAACGCCGTATATTAATATTTCGGTTGTTGATCTGACGCTCTGGTGCCGGAGCTACTACACGGGTGCCTTTTGAGGTTTTCAGAATCCATGCATCATTCCAAAGGGGGATTAATTTTGAATTTGGGTCCCGGACAGTCAAATGCTGCAAGTGCCACATCTTAGCTGATTCAAGCAGCATAGAAGAAGCTTTTTCCCGGCCATGTATGAAGTAATCGATATCTTTCCGGCAGGCAAAGGTAATAAGGCAAAGACTGAAGAATATGGACAATCCCACCAGGTAATTTTTTCCCATAATTGGCGGTTTAATTGGTTTATAGATTTTAATTTGGTTTATAATTACGCGGTAAACCTAATAAAAATTTTTAGAATTCAAAATTCATTTTTTAAAACTATTTTACGTAAAACTATTTTTTGACATCCTTCAAAACCTGCGGTTGTATTGTGGTTGTGCTTCACGTGAACCAGACGAACTATAGTCAGCAGATCAGGCCACCCAATGACCTGATAGAAACAGGTGGAACAACAGTACCTGCAGGAGTAAATTTAAGGCAACCAGTAAGTAGAACACGTATTTGTTTTGATAAAAAAAGCAGGCAAATGCATAAATTATTACCACAAATGCGTAAAAGGGCTGCCTCATCAAATGAGCGCCGTATGCCAGCCACGCAAGTAACAGCATCAGTACAATGGCCGCAAGCTCCTTCTTTAATGACCAGCCCGTCCATGAATAAGCAGCTGCATAAATGAAGAATGGAGAAACAAATATAAACCGCGGCAGGCTCATGAGGTTTGAACCCGTCCCTTCAGCCCATACCCCGCTATAAAATATGCTGATCAGGCCCATCAGCGCGCCATAAGCCAAAGAGAATGCCAGTGCCGGTGAAAAATTTCCGGTTTTATTAAATGGTGAAAAACGGCCCAGGAGAATTCTGAACGAATAAAATACTGCTGCAAATACAGTGAAAAGCGCCAATACGTCAAGCCATGTGACCCAGGCACCCGAAAACGAGGCAAACGGCAGAGAAGGAAGCTGCAGTTCTCGTTTCCAGGCCTTTTGAGTCTCAAAAAAAACAAACCATTGGCCGGTCTGCCAATACTGCACCCCAAACACCAGCAGGGTTACAGTTGCTACTGCAAGGGTATACCAGAAGGTATACAGAGAGGAACGGATGGAATAGGATCTTTCAGACACCAGATAGGTAAATACCACTGCCGGGATAAAGACTATTCCTACTGAACGTGTCAGTGAAGCGATAATAAGTCCCGTCAGCACCAGACGACGATCTCCCGTATCCAGCCCTGTCAGCAACAGTGCGCCTCCGGTAAAGAACAATGCTTCAGAATATGGTATATAGCAGAAAAAAAGGATGGGTATAGAAAGCCAGAAATAAGTTTTCCTGAAAGAAAAACGCAAATGGATTGCCAGAAAGTAATAAGCTCCATAAAACATCAGCAGGTTCACAATGCTTATTCCCAGGGCATTAACAGGAAATGCCCCCCAGAAAGCAGGGAAGAGCGGGAAAAATGCGGTAGAGTTCTGCATATTTTGTACATAGGTGTAACCAGCCGTCCTGATATCGTTATACCAGAGGGCGTCCCATTTCATGAGCGTAATGTCGCCGGGTAGTAAAGAAACGAGATGGAGGTGATAACAAACTGCATATAAAACACTAATAGAACAAAGATGCAGGATGATGGCCGCAATGACCCGAAGGTTCAGGCCCATACCGTTGGCAATAAGCGATGATGCTCTTAGTTCGTTAGCATAAACCTGCCGGTCATCATTGGTTAGCATAGAGGAAAGTTTGGAGTTGTCTGGCAGAACAAGTATAGACACAATCTGACAAAAATCAAACGAATGAACAACGGTTTCTACTTTTCTATATTTTTTTTGTATTTATGCGCTATAAACTAACTCGATTTTTTAAACCCCTACACCCCCGTACCTCTGTTATCGGTAGTCGTATGTAGCCACATAAATTATACAGAATGATGAATACAAAAACAATCGCAGTGATAGCCGGGGCCGGGCCTGCAGGTTTAACAGCCGCTTACGAACTTCTCAAGCGCACCGGCATTGAGCCCATTGTATTTGAAAAAAGTATTGACATCGGGGGAATCAGTAAAACAGTCAATTATAAAGGCAACCGAATCGATATCGGCGGCCATCGTTTTTTTTCAAAATCAGATCGTGTAATGGAATGGTGGCTGAAAATACTGCCATTGGATACCGGCACCAACGGCAGTATTTTATTAACATACCAGAACGGCAGTCGCCAGTTGCTTACCGGCAATTACCTGAAACAGGAGATCCGCTCTGCAAACGAGGCAAATAAAGCCATGTTAATCTGTAACCGGCTTTCCAGAATTTATTTTTTGCGAAAATTCTTCAGATACCCGCTGTCTTTATCCCTGGATACTTTTAAGAAACTCGGCATCAGGCGTACTTTAAAAATCATGGCCTCCTACCTGGCAGCCCGTCTGCACCCGCGGAAGACAGAAGTAAATCTGGAAGATTTCTTTATCAACCGCTTTGGAAAGGAGCTTTACCGCACTTTTTTTAAAGCCTATACAGAAAAAGTATGGGGTAAAGAGTGTACGGATATTCCCGCTACCTGGGGACGACAACGGATAAAGAAATTATCGATCGGTGAGGCGCTGCGTCATGCTGTGGAACAACAAATAAACCAGCGGCGGAAAAATGACGATCATTCTATTGGACAAAAAAATACGGAAACGAGTCTGATTGACCGGTTTCTTTATCCGAAATTCGGCCCTGGCCAATTATGGGAGGAAGTGGCTGAACAAGTTACCGCCATGGGCGGGATTGTCTCCCTTGAAAACGAAGTGGTAGGAGTAAATTTAACCCACAATAGAATTTCATCTGTCACCATTCGCCGAAAAGACGGAACTACTTTTCAGCAGCCCTGCAGTTACTTCTTTTCCACCATGCCAGTCAAACATCTGATAGCCCAACTTGTGCCATCTCCGCCGCTCATAGTATGCGAAATCGCCCGGGGATTAGAATACAGGGATTTTATAACCGTTGGCCTTCTTCTAAAAGATTTTAAGCCGCAAAACTCCAGAAACGGAGAAGATGTTGCTATTAAAGACAACTGGATATATATCCAGGAAAAAGATGTAAAAGTGGGCCGGATACAGGTCTTTAATAATTGGAGTCCCTTTATGGTGGCAGATACTCAACTTATCTGGATAGGCATGGAGTACTTTTGCAACAAAAATGATGAGATCTGGCAGCTACCGGATTCAGCATTAGCGGATCTGGCCATTCAGGAACTGGAACAATTGTCTCTGGCAAAAAAAACAGATCGTATCGACAGCACTGTCATCCGTATGGAGAAAGCATATCCGGCTTATTTCGGCTCTTTTGAAAAATTCGATGAAATAGTCAAATATACCAACCTGATTGAGAACCTGTTTTTGATAGGCCGGAACGGGATGCACCGTTATAACAACAGTGATCACTCAATGCTCACCGCCATGGCAGCTGTCGACAATATAGTGGCCGGGAAAACAGATAAGTGCAATTTGTGGGAGGTCAATACAGAAGAAGCATACCACGAGAAGAAGTAATGTATTTAAAAGATCAAAGCGTTGCGATAGTGATGATCTGAAATAAAACACTTGCAACCACGAACGTTACTGATACCAGCAATGCAGTAATATAGAGAGACCTGGTCTTAGACACATATAGCAAGCCGGCACCGGCAAGCAATATCAGGGGTGTTAGTGCAGGAAAAATATACCTGAAATCACCTGAAGACGAATATGGATAAGAGATTCTGAAGAAAATCATCGATACCATCAATATTCCTAAACTAACAATGATGGGCAGATAAGTCATCACGTTACCGACTATGGTGCGCAGCCCGATAATGGCTAACAGCAATAAGACGAGAAACGCGCCGCTAAGTATTGAGCCAAGTAACGGCAATACAGACTTATCAAAGCCGAACTCACCGAACATACTGGATTTAAATAAATAAAACCAGAAAGAATTCCTCTCTTTGGCGTCATCAAAAGAGTTTGTAAAGGGAATCCCGACGAACTTTACAGGATTAAATAACAGAAAGTTCCGGGGCTTATTCCCCACTAGGAGGTTGCTCCCCAGTCCGTTTGCATTGCCCACTACCACTCTCGTATTCGGGTCGTGCCTTGATGCTTCAATTCTTTCATGGAAAGATAAGTAAAAGCCTGCACCTGTTACCATGAAAAAAACAATCAGTTTAAGTACAAATGCCTGACGATATACCCCCGGTCTTCTCGTGGTGAAACAACGAAAAAGGAGGAGTACGCCAATAATCCCCAGTAAAATAAAAGCATTTGTTTTTGCCCATGTATCCAGTGCTGCAAAAGCCAACGCAAGAAAAAAACAGGTATTTGAGCCTGTATACCACCATTTTAGGGTAAAGTAAAACGCAACAGAATATAAGAGGTAGAACATGACGTCGTTTCCTATTCTGACCGAGAACATCGCATTAGCAGGCCAGAAAATAACGAGTGCTATTGTTATTTGGCAAATCCCAGCTAACAATGAAGCATTGAATTTCCCGGTTTCACATAGTTTCCGGTACAATAAGTCAACCGTTTTAACCGAGAAAAATGAATAGACTATAAACATTATCAACGAAAAGCCCTGGACTGTTTTTATTAACTCGCTGTCATCAAAAAAGTACCTTATGCTTGCTGCTTTCCATAATAAAGCCGCGCAACGGTAATACAGAGATGGATGATAAAACGACCATCCTCCTGAATCAACAGGGACCTCTCCTTTGGAGGCCACGTAGCGAATATATTCAAGGTGACCATTATAATCGTAAGAATATAAGGAATAAGGAAGACCAAAAGCGTAAGCTAGCCAGAGTACGATACCACAACCCAACATAATAAGCGCTATCCTGCCGTGCCGGACAGATCGGATCAAAGCAAACGCGATTGGCGTAACGGAAAAGGAGATGAATATTACCAACAGGGCATCTTTGAGAAGGTTAGGGTATGGAACTCTTAACATCGCTGCGTAAACAAGAACAAACAAGTTGATCTGGCCTGCCATTATCCAGATCTGCAAAGTGTTATCTCTAAGAAATTGTCTGACCCGATGCAAAATAAAGAGCAACACGTATCTGTAGTCTACCACAAGCAGAAAAAAGACAAACAAGGCATACAAAATATACTTTTCGTAAACAGTAACATCCCTGATATTAACACCATAACGCCCCTGAATATTTTTGACGTCAAGCTGAAAAGAATTACTGCCTTTTACAAGATATGGTCTGATATCAATATAGAACCCATTGCGGGTGTCGCAATCATCTTCTCTGAAAGAACTTGCCGGAAGCGGCTTTCCATTTACCATCAGACGCTCTGCACAGTCATCCGGGATAACTTGCAGTTTTCCCGAAAAAAGAAAAGAATTGGTTAGTTGAATAGTGTATGTATAAGTTCCTGCGCTGCCTTTCCCTGATGAGCTAAAAGGCATATCAGCCCGTATTATTTCGCCTGATGGGGAAATAATACGGGCATCCGATATCTTCAGTTTGTGAGTCATAACCCACGTGGCGATTAAACTAAATATTGTCAGAAACAGTCTCCAAAAAACTTTTGTGCTTACGCGTAGCATAGTAATAATTTCTCAAAGGCTATATTAGCGTTTTTCTGCAAGTGGCTTACTAAAGATAAAAAACTTATTCGCCAGGAAATTCCAGATCATTACCATTCCAGTGGCTATTATTTTGGAAAAATAAAAATCGAGTCGCATTGTCCCGAAGAAAATTAGTAACAGCAAAGTATTCAACAACAAACCTGCTAAGGATACTGTCAGAAAACCCGCAAACTGGCCGGCCGACAATGACGAATGTTTTTCAAACGTCCAATATTTATTCAGCACGTAGTTATTTATCACAGCTACCGAAAACCCTGCGGCATTGGCAAAATAGGGATAAAGACCCAAACGTTCCTTGAGAAGGTAGGTAACGCCCATATCAATGACGAAGCCAACAGCTCCGACAATAGCGAAACGTATAAATTTTGAAAGATCAGCCTTTTTCATATAAAAACATATTTAGTTTCACTCACAAGCAGATTCTCTAATATGCCTGTCTTTGTGTCGCTAACCAAACGTTACAGGAGACAGAAGCCATCTTTCGTTCACTGTACAAATCCACCGGTCTCACAGAAAGAAGAGGCAGGTGATTATAACCGCCATCACTGGTATAGCTGAATATGGAAAAACCAATGCAATCAGGTAAACCTTTGTCTCCGATACTGCTTTTAATTACCAGTAGTCGCAGCCCGAAATGCCCAAAGCGAAGGAAAGACCACATTCGAGTTCAAAATTGGATAGTCCAAATATAGCGGAATTTATCTTCCCACATGCATTTCAACAACCCGAAGCAATGAAAATTTATCATCAAATAATTGCAGACACTTCTTTCTAACGTGTTGGTCATGATTTTCATTCTCACATCTCAATTCTATTTACTATTTTGCAACCATGCAGTTTAGTGATATAGCAGGGCAACACGAAATAAAGCGCCGGTTAATACAGACCGTCCTGGAGAACAGGATAAGTCATGCGCGTTTATTTCTGGGACCGGAGGGTTCGGGCAGCCTTCCCCTGGCACTTGCTTATGCACAGTATATTTCATGTGAAGACCGTTCTGAAGAAGACAGTTGCGGGGTTTGTTCTTCCTGCCGCAAATACAGCAGGCTGATCCATCCTGATCTTCATTTTTCTTATCCTTTTTTTGCTAAACATAAAGATGATACCGCACTTTCGTTTATAGAGGAGTGGCGGGAAGCATTCCTTGCCAATCCATATCTCGGTCTGGATGAATGGAGAGACCAGTTGGATGCTGAAAATAAGCAGGCTAATATAAACATTGCCGAATGTCATCAGATCATCAAAAAGCTAAGTCTTAAGCCGTTTGAATCAGAGTACAAAGTATTGCTGATGTGGCTGCCCGAATATCTCGACAAAGAGGGTAATACTTTGCTGAAGATCATTGAAGAACCACCGCAAAAAACCCTGTTTCTGCTGGTGGCACAAAGCCAGGACCAGATATTGAATACCATTCTTTCGCGCACCCAGCTTATAAAAATACCAAGGCTGAAAGACGGGGAGGTGAAAGAGTTTCTGCTTGGCAAATTACATCTTCAGGAAGATCATGCAGCGCGTATTGCCTATTTAAGCGAAGGGAATATCCAAACAGCTATTAAACTGAGCAAAGAAGAAAGTAATAATAATTTCGGGCTCTTTACCGGCTGGCTCCGCATGTGTTTTGGCAACCGGGGCATGCAGGTTGTTGATTTTGCGGAAACAGCATCCAGGCTCGGCCGTGAAAACCAGAAAAACTTTTTGCGTTACGGAACAAAACTTATGCGTGAAGTAATGATGATACTTGCCGGATCGGACAACCTTGTCCATCTGCCGCAAAATGAAAAAGAGTTTGTCGGGAATTTCGGACGGACAGTAGATCTGGCCAGTGCAGAGGCTATTGTAAACGAGCTGGAGAAAGCTCATTATCATATTGAAAGGAATGCAAATGCTAAAATCCTGTTTTTAGATGTATCTTTACAGTTTATAAAAATTTTAAAGTTTAAGACGCTCCCCAAGGGGACTCAATATATATATAGCTAGAAATGGGATGTGGATCATGTTCAACAGGCGGTTGTACGCCTGCAGGCTGCAAAAGTAACGGCTCGTGCCTTACTAACGGATGCAGTAAATTAGATGTTTACGATTGGCTGTCGGATATGGACATGCCGGCAAATTATAAACCATTCAACATTGTTGAAGTAAAGTTCAAAGGTTCACGAAAGGATTTTTATATTAATGTAGAGAACCTTTATATTGAGCCGGGCGAGCTTGTAGTGGTTGAAACGGCTACAGGAGGTTATGATATCGGCCATATTTCCCTTACCGGGGAGCTGGTGAGGATGCAGATCAAGAAGAAGCATCAAAAAACGGAAGATATTACTAAAAAGATCATCAGAAGGGCTACTCCTGCTGATGTTGATAAATGGAAAGCTGCAAAAGGACTTGAATGGGAAACCATGCATAAGGCCCGTACCCTCGCCCTCAGCCTCGGGCTCTCCATGAAGCTGAGCGATGTGGATTATCAGGGCGATAAAACCAAAGCCACCTTCTATTATACAGCCGAAGGCCGCGTTGATTTTCGTGAACTGATAAAGAAAATGGCGGAAACCTTTCGCATTCGTATTGAGATGCGCCAGATTGGTATGCGCCAGGAAGCAAGCCGGTTAGGCGGTTTGGGGTCATGCGGCCGCGAATTATGCTGCAGTACGTGGCTCACAGATTTTAAAACGGTATCTACTTCTGCCGCAAGATATCAGAACTTATCGCTGAATACGCTAAAACTGGCAGGCCAGTGCGGGAAATTAAAATGTTGTCTGAACTATGAACTCGACACATACATGGATGCACTGAAAGATATTCCTGATAACGTCGACCGGCTTGAAACAGAAAAGGGAACAGCACGGCTTCAGAAGACCGATATTTTTAAAAGGCTCATGTGGTTTAGCTACCCTAACGAAGAAAGCTGGATCCCTCTTGAAATTGAGCGTGTCAGGGAAATTCAAATGATGAATAAAGAGGGTCAAAAACCCGAAGATCTGAAGGATGAGGCGGTTGAATTAGAACCGGCCCCGGTTGCAAAGATCCTGGACTACGAAAATGTGGTAGGACAGGACAGTATCACTCGTCTGGATGAGAAGGGCGGCAAGAAGAAAAAGAAGCGCGGCGGGAAGAACAGGTCACGCCAGGAAGGTACATCCCAAACGTCTGACCCTGCTGTTAAAGAAGCTGTAGTGATCAAACAGCCGGAGACGCAGGCTAAGCCTGCGGTCAGGCAGCAACAGGGCGAGCAGAATAAAAAGAACGCCAGCCGCCACTTCAGGAGGAACAGAAATAATAACCGTCCTAAAAACAATGAATAGACTGTTAAGCGGCGTTTGTTTTATGCTTCTTGCATCCTGTTTTCAGGGATGCACAGACTCTGCCGTTCTCGATACAAATAAGGAGATTACAGCCCGGAACTGGAGTTATGCCCAGGTGGTCCGTATTCCGGTAACTATTGTGAACCCTGATCAGCTTTATAATCTTTATATGAACCTTCGCCATACTGCCGACTATAAGTACTCAAATATTTTTGTTCTGATCCATCAGGGCGGACCTGCTATGAAAAAGATAACAGAGAGAAGGGAATTTAAACTTGCTTACCCGGATGGAGAGTGGCTCGGAAGCGGATCAGGAACTTTTTACAGCTATCAGCTTTTGTTCAGGAGTAATTATAAATTTCCTTCTGAAGGAACCTATGTTTTTGAATTTGAACAAAACATGCGGGATAATCCCCTCAGAGAGATCAGCAATGTGGGAATAAGGGTTGAACCTGTAGCTAAATAAGGTGCAGCTTCCTTCCGGATATGCCATAGTTGAAAAAGTATAAAAAAAATAACTTTCATTATTATAATTTTCAATAACAATGCCTAATTTAGCAGGCAGTAATGCCCGTTAAGACCTTTTCAAGCGCTGTTTTTGGAATAGAGGCTACAACAATCACCGTTGAAGTCAATATCAGTAGTGGTACCAAGTATTTTATTGTCGGACTTCCCGACAGTGCCGTAAGGGAAAGTATGCTGCGGGTAGAAAGCGCCATCAATACCTGTGAATATCATATGCCAAGGCAAAAGATCGTTGTAAACCTTGCCCCTGCTGATATCAGGAAAGAAGGGTCGTCATACGATCTGGCTATCGCGGTAGGAATTCTTAGCGGATCGGGGCAGATCGAAAGCAATCTCCTGGATAAATATCTTATTCTTGGTGAATTATCGCTCGATGGGACTGTTCAGCCGGTAAAAGGTGCTTTGCCCATTGCAATTCAGGCAAGGAAAGAAGGGTTCAGGGGATTGATATTGCCAAAGGCAAACGCCAGGGAAGCTGCTATTGTGAATGATCTTGAGGTGTATGGAGTAAGTAATCTGATAGAAGGCATTGATTTTTTTAAGGGAACCGGAAAGATAAAGCCTACCGTTGCAGATACCCGCGAAGAATTTTTCAACAATATAAATAATTATAAAACCGACTTTTCAGACGTTAAAGGCCAGGAAAATATTAAAAGAGCTCTTGAAATAGCCGCTGCCGGCGGGCACAACGCTATTCTTATCGGCCCTCCGGGATCTGGTAAAACAATGCTGGCTAAAAGGCTTCCTACTATTCTGCCTCCGTTAAACCTTTATGAAGCGCTGGAAACCACCAAGATCCATTCGGTAGCGGGCAAACTTGCCGCAACTGATTCATTGATGACGATGCGCCCTTTCAGGGCCCCTCATCATACAATCAGCGATGTGGCATTAGTTGGCGGCGGCGCCTATCCTCAGCCGGGAGAAATTTCCCTGGCACACAATGGCGTCCTGTTTCTTGATGAACTTCCTGAATTTAAACGAACAGTGCTTGAGGTGATGAGACAGCCGCTGGAAGAGCGGAGAGTGACTATTTCAAGATCAAAACTGTCTGTGGATTACCCGGCCAGCTTCATGCTGGTGGCTTCCATGAACCCCTGCCCCTGCGGATATTACAATCATCCCGACCACGAATGTACCTGCCCTCCGGGCGCTGTTCAGAAGTATCTAAGCCGTGTTTCCGGCCCATTACTTGACCGTATAGACCTCCACGTTGAAGTAACTCCGGTAAATTTTTCAGAGCTCACGTCAGACCGTAAAGCCGAATCCAGCGAAGCCATTCGTGAGCGGGTGATAAAGGCGCGTGAAATTCAGGAGAAGAGATTTGAAGGACTGAAAGATGTGTATTGCAATGCGCAAATGAGCCCCCGGATGGTAAGGGAGATCTGCCGTATAAATGAAGCGGGACAACTGCTGTTAAAGAAGGCAATGGAACGTCTCGGATTATCGGCCCGCGCTTACGACCGTATTTTAAAGGTCTCACGCACCATTGCAGATCTTTCCGGTTCTGAAGAAATAAAAATAGAGCATCTGGCAGAAGCTATTCATTACAGAAGCTTAGACAGGGAAGGCTGGGCGGGATGATCGTGTCAGTTGTGGAAATTGACGGTGCCAAAAAGTTAATGGATATTCGAATTATTTTCTTGGGGGATATGCCGGCCTGATTTCCTGCGTATTGCTGCTTCGGCGTTGGCTTTTCGGGGAATAATTATTAAAGATAAGTCAGATCAGGGCAGCAAAATTAACATGCCTGTACCATAAACTGTTTCTTGCAATATCAATTTCAGCAGCAAGAAATGTACCCTTCGTTAAGCCAATAAAAATAACATCTTCTATCTCTTTTTTAAGGGCCGGGAGTTCTTTCTTTACAATGTTAAAGGTAATTTCGTAGTCAATACCGGCATAATCATGAACGATTCGATTACGCATTCCTCTGACATTTTTCCAGTCTATGTTACATTTATTCCTGGTGAGATCACTAATCTTGCCGCATTGCTCACCAATATTGGCTATCAATAGCAAGGAGGCATTAAAATTCAACTGATCTTGCGCCTGATAAAATTCAACAGGATCTGTGAAATCAGCGGAATACAAATCAATTTTTCCAATTGATTCAAGCACGGTCAGCAGAAAAACCAGATCATTTTCAGGCAGGCGTTGCATACTTTATTTCCTTAAGCGCCCTGTGCAGAATAATTGGTTCTGCAAAATCTTTAATTACCAGATCAACAGGGATTCTCAACCGGCTTTCGAGAAAGCCTTTTAGTTCAATGCGTCTGTCATAGTCAAGCCTCTCTTCCAGCAGAATATCTATATCATTAAAATGCTCTCCGCGTACAAAAGATCCAAAAATGCCTAACCGCTTACAACCAAAAATTGAGAAAACCTGATTGTCCCGCAAAAACTGTTGCAAACTATTAAAATCATTGACCTGTTGCATAATACAAAAATACATAATAATATAATGAATGTACAGTCTGTCTTTTTATTAACAATGTTATCTGTTATACATATGAACCATAAGGGTTTTAAAAATACTTTAAGCTATCACATTGTTCCGGCACTTTCCCTTTCTGCTTATTTTCTTTGTGAAAGGAGTTTATTTTGCCTGGACCTATCGAAAAAGATAAGACGATCAGAAATCCAAAAGCAGATCCTTGAACCTTTAAAAGTATCTGGCAGATAATAGCTTATATGATTTAATAATCCTATTGTCAAATGCCTGCAGCCCTGATACCTTACTGCCGGTTATTACGTTAGTAAAACATGAATTTCATTAAATTACTTCTTGCTACTTTGCTTTTCAGCGTGGTTCTGGCCTGTAATTCGTCGGGGCAGCAAAATAATAACCGTCAGGTGAAAATAGATACCACAGGTACAAGGGCAGTTGCAGCATTTGCTGAAGGTTGCTTCTGGTGCTCCGAGCATATATTTGAAGAACTTGCAGGAGTAGATTCTGTAGTCTCCGGGTATGCCGGCGGTCATACGGTAAATCCCACCTACGAGGAAGTCTGTTCAGAAAAAACCGGACATGCAGAAACCGTGCTGATCTATTATAATCCGAAAGTTATTTCTTACGCAGGACTGTTGGATGCATTTTTTTCTTCTCATGATCCCACAACACTTAACCGGCAGGGGCCTGATGAAGGATCTTCTTACCGTTCAGCGATATTTTATGTCAATGCAGAACAGCAGAAGATGGCAACCGAAGCCATAAAAAAATGGACCCCGGCGTTTAAAAATTTAATTGTAACTGAGGTGGCCCCTCTGAAGAAATTCTACAGGGCTGAAGAATATCATCAGAATTATGCAAAGGAAAATCCGTATAACTCGTATATAAAGAACGTTTCTGCTCCCCGTTTTGAATCTTTTAAGAGAGAATGTAAGCTGAAGTTTAAAAAAGATTAGCAACAATAAAACAGGGTACCCGCTTTCAGATGAGCCGGAGACAAGTAATGATTCCAAATGCTACCTTTGCCAGATAAATGGATTATCACGTTTTTACTTTGCCTAGCGGGCTCCGGCTTTTGTATAAGCCATCAGAGTCGTCTGTTACACACGCCTGCATTCTTATAAATGCCGGTTCGAGGAATGAACCGGAAGGAAAGGACGGCCTTGCCCATTTTATAGAACATCTGCTGTTCAAGCGGACTGCGAAACGCAGCACCGGGCAGATACTGAACTATCTGGAATCGGTGGGCGGCGATCTGAATGCTTATACTACAAAGGAATATACCTGTATTCATGCTTCCTTTCTGAATCCCTTTCTTAAAAGAGCTTTCGACCTCTTTGGCGATCTTGTGTTTCATTCAACGTTCCCTCTTTCTGAAATGGAAAAGGAAAAGAGCGTCATCCTTGATGAAATCGCTTCATACCAGGATCAGCCGGAAGAAGCTATCCAGGACGATTTTGAAGACCTGATTTTTGCAGGACATGCGCTGGGCAGAAACATTCTGGGCACGGCAGCCTCCGTTGAATCGTTACAGCAGGCGGATATCTTTTCTTTTTTGTCATCATCTTATAACACCGAAGAAATTGTAGTCGGCGTAAGCGGGAAATATAATTTTAAAGAACTTACCAGGACCTTTACAAAGTATTACAGTGCGGTCCCTCATAACCGGCCTGTTGTACATCATCAGAGTCCGCCGCAATATCAATCAAAAACGGTGCGTCTTGAAAAGACAATCGCTCAAACACATTGCGTATTAGGCACCAGGGCCTATTCCGTTTATCATAAACATAAGACAGGCCTCCTGCTCCTGAATAATATTCTGGGGGGGAACGGGATGACTTCCATGCTGAATCTCACTATCCGCGAGAAATACGGCATCGCCTATACCATTGAGTCAAATTATACGCCCTTTTCGGATACCGGTATTTTTTCAATTTATCTTGGTACGGATGAAGAGAAAGCCGAAAAAGCGATCAGGCTGGTACATAAACAACTGAAGCTTTTAAGGGAAAATAAGATGGGTGAGCTTGCTCTTGGCCGTGCAAAGAAAAAGCTCAACGGCTTTATTGCCCTGGGAGAAGATAACCGTATGGGCCTTATTATAGCAATGGCAAAAAACTTAATAGACTATAACCGGTCGGATTCGCTGGAAGAGGTTTTTGAACGGGTAAACCGTGTTACCTCTGCCCAGCTTCTGGAGATTGCCAATGAAATACTCGACCCCTCTGCCATCAGTATGCTGATATTTGAACCCGGCGGCGAGGCCTGAGCCGGAAATAAGAATCCGGCTACTCAACAGGGTAAATGGCTTGTAAGATTGTATAATATGTAGGAGTGTAAAATGCATATAAAATATTTTTACTTAATTTTGCATAATGAAATTACCGATAGTAGCGTATGGCGACCCGATTTTAAAAAAGAAAGCCGTTGATATCTCTTCTGATTATCCGGACCTTTCTAACCTGATCGCCGATATGTTCGAAACCATGTATAATGCAAATGGCGTAGGGCTGGCCGCCCCTCAGGTAGGACGTTCTATCCGGCTGTTTGTAATTGACATTTCCGACAAAGAGGAACCGGGACTGGAGAGCTTTAAAAAAGTATTTATTAATGCTCAGGTACTTGGAGAGGATGGAACTCTTTGGGATTTTAATGAGGGTTGCCTCAGTATTCCCGATGTAAGGGAAGATATAAAGAGGCTTGACACCGTCAGGATATCTTATTATGACGAAAACTGGAAGCATTATGAAGAGACTTATACCGGAATAGCTGCAAGGGTGATCCAGCATGAATATGACCATACTGAAGGCAAGCTGTTTACAGATAAATTAAGCCCTCTCAGGCGTGCAATGATAAAAAGCAGGCTTGATGCCATATCAAGAGGAGCGATTAAAGTAAATTATAAAATGAAATTTCCTGCGGCTTCGCGGAAGCGCTAATCATTATTATTCCTGCTTTTATCCCCCTGCAATATTTGCTGTATGAACGAACCCCAGGCAAAGGGATTAAGCAGAGGATTGGCATAACGCTGGTTAATTACTTTATTGGTTAATGCGATATGATTATTCTGGAAGTTTATTCCCTGCATTTCCTGCCCGTCCCGCGGCAGGTCACGCGCCATAGCCAGTAAGGAGGTTCTCGCTACATTTTTCTTAGCTATTTCCAGATCGTCGTCGGCAAACTTCATCCCCATAAACTCCTTATTAAATTCGTCAATACTCGCCCAGGGGAGCACCGTTACCATAGGAAGGTTAATAACTTCTGCCTTCATTTTTACAACTACGGTATAGCTTTTATCCGGAACACCTGAAGGAATTACCAGCGCTTCCCGCCGGTAACCAACAGCGCTGAATATGATGGTGTCCCTTTCATGGGCAACAAATGAAAAATAACCCTGAAAGTTCGCTGAGAAAACCTTGTTCCGTTCGCTCCTGTTAGTAACCGATACATAAGGCACCACTACATTGGAGTCGACGTTATAGATCACCCCCGAAAACTGAACAAGCGGCCTTTCCTGAGCCTGTGTAAAGCTAAGGGCAAACAAAACAGCTATAGCAGTGAGCAATTGTTTCATCGTCGTAAACGTACCAAAAATTGTGCAACTCTTTCGTTAAAATCTGTTAAATAACAAGTAAGCGGGCACGTTTTCAGAACGCAACCGCTTATTGTCAGATCTTAATAAACTTAGAAATTAGCTTCCCGGCATTACTGCATTCGGATCATCTACGTCTGTCAGATTAACAGCCTCAACCCCGGAAATTTCAGGAACAGACCTTTTAACAGCCTGCTCAATTCCCGCCTTCATGGTCATAATGCTCATAGGGCACGACCCGCATGATCCCAATAATTTAATTCTTACGATATTATCTGAAGTAATCTCTTCAATAGATACGTTCCCTCCATCCGCTTCCAGGTATGGCCTGATCGAATCTAATGCACTCTCCACTTTTTGCAACAAATCCATATCAAATAATTTTTATAAAATTACGAAAAAATCTGATTAAAAACTCTTTACAGTATTGGCATTCTGTATTGATACCTGTTGGGCAACCTTCTCGGCAACCGCAGTAAAAGCATACGCCATGGGATTGTTTTCCTGCAGAATAACAGGCACCCCCGAATCCCCGGCCTCGCTGATACTTTGTACCAATGGTATTTCTCCCAGGAAAGGAACATTGAATTGTTCAGCAAGGTTCCTTCCTCCACCCTTTCCGAATATATAGTATTTATTATCAGGAAGTTCTGCGGGACTGAAATACGACATATTTTCTACAATTCCCAGTAACGGAACATTGATGGAATTCATTAAAAACATACCGATGCCCTTTTTCGTGTCCGACAGTGCAACCTTCTGGGGCGTTGTAACAATAACTGCCCCCGCTACCGGATAAGTTTGGGTTAAGGTAATATGTATGTCGCCGGTTCCGGGAGGAAGGTCTACAACCAGATAATCCAGATCGCCCCATTCGGCATCATTAAACAATTGTTTTACCGCATTCGATGCCATTGGCCCTCTCCATGGCACTGGCTGATCAGGATTGGTAAAAAAGCCTATTGATAATATTTTTATACCATATTTCTCAGCCGGTACAATCCTCGTCTTTCCGTCTTCCGTCTGCACAGCCAGAGGTTTGGCATCTTCCAGCCCAAACATAATGGGTATGGAAGGACCATAAATATCTGCGTCTATCAGTCCTACTTTAGCACCTTTTTTTGCCAGGCCGATAGCAAGATTGGCCGAAACAGTAGATTTTCCCACTCCCCCTTTTCCTGAAGCTACTACAATAATATTGCTGATATTACTTAAAGGCTGATTTTTCTGAGTGGTAACTCTCGACGTCATTTTTATATCCACCTGTGCATCTGCACTTACAAAATGTGCGATGGCATTTCTGCATGCATTTTCTATCAAACCTTTTAACGGGCATGCAGGAGTGGTAAGTATAACTGTAAAACTGATGTGGTTCCCTTCAATCTTTATATCTTCAATCATATTAAGAGTTACCAGGTCCTTCTTCAGGTCCGGCTCTTCTACATGACTTAAGGCTTTTAATATATCTTCTTTTGTGATCATTCCAAACCGTTTAAAACGCAAACTTAGATAAAATTTTGCCTTAAAAATTCATCTTAACAACATATAAAATTTGAGAACCGATATTTTTAACCGAATTTTAAAACCTATCTTGTTTGCTTGGTGTTTTTGCAGATATTTACATTGTGGAAATAGACCCCTTTCACCGGGTGTTTTCTGAGTCGACCCGTTGATATTAAAGATGTTGTGTACATGCATATTCCCCCGAAATACTTAAAGTATATAAAAATTGCTGCTATTGTACTTGCCGGTTTATTGGTTCTGGCCTGTATTGGTGGTTTAATTGCCCTTTTCAAGAGGGAGGCTATATTAAAAGAGCTTGTAGAAAAAGCTAAAATAAAAGCAAAAAGAGATTATAGTTTAGAGCTTACTATTAACAACCCTCATTTTGAGGGCTTACATACCATTGCTTTCAGCGGCGTTTCCATTGTACCGGAAAACCGGGACACTCTTCTGTCTGTTAATGATCTGCATGTAGGAGTGAAATTGTTACCCCTGCTGCTCGGAGAAATTAAGCTGTCGGGATTGAAGGTAAGCGAAGCAAGTGTCAGCCTCATTAAACACGACAGCATCAGTAACTACGACTTTCTTTTTAAAAAGAAAAATGACAACACACAAACAAAGGCAAAGGCTGATTATGCACAACTGGCCAATAACCTGTTAAACCAGCTCCTGTATAAGATTCCGGATGAAATGGATGTAAAAAACTTCCGCCTGCTGATTATACATAATGCAACCAGGCTGGAATTCTATACTACCAGGGCCGTGATCGATAATGGAGTATTAAGATCAAAGATCATCATTAACAATAATGAATCTGTATGGCATATAGACGGGATGGTCGAGCCATCAGATCAAAGACTTGATTTTAAGCTTTACGCTGAAGGCAAAAAAGTTGAACTGGCATTGATTGAAAAAAAATGGGGCCTGAAACTGAATTTCGATACCGTGTATACACAGCTCAAAGATACCCGGAAGGATGGAAACGAGTTCCATATTTACGGGTATTGGGCGATTAAAAATCTCCTGATCAATCATCCAAAAATAGCGGCTAATGATATTGTAGTGCCCGATGGGTCTATTGATGCTGATTTGCTGGTAGGTAAAAATTATGTTGCTATAGACAGCTCTTCCCTGATCCGCCTTAAACAAATAGAAGCACATCCTTATATTAAATATACGATATCACCTTCTAAAACATATGAGCTTAAGCTTAAAACGGGTGAATTAGATGCACAGCAGGTTTTTGAATCGTTTCCCACAGGCTTATTCGAGTCACTGGAAGGTATGAAGGTTACCGGTAAACTTCAGTATCAGATGGATTTCTTTTTAGATTCAAGACTGCCCGACAGCGTGAGGTTCAGTTCTTCTTTGAATCCCCAGGGTTTCCGGATCTTAAAATGGGGAAAAACAAATCTTCAAAAGATCAACAGCGATTTTGTTTACACTCCGTTTGAATATGGAAAACCTATGCGGAATATAATCATCGGGCCTGCAAATCCTGATTATACTCCGTTAAACCAGATCGCTCCCTACCTTCGTAATGCCGTTTTAACCGCAGAAGACCCCTCATTCTTCTCGCATCGCGGTTTTGTTGAGAAATCGATCCGAAGGTCTATCGCTATTAATTTTAAGGAAAAAGCATTCAAACGCGGAGGAAGTACTATTTCAATGCAACTGGTAAAAAATGTTTTTCTTAACCGGCAGAAAACACTTGCCCGGAAAATAGAGGAAATGCTTATTGTATGGCTCATTGAGAATAATCACATATCAAACAAACAGCGGATGTTTGAGGTTTATCTGAACCTTATAGAATGGGGACGTAATGTTTACGGAATAGGTGAAGCTTCGAGATATTATTTTAATAAACAACCTTATGATCTGGACCTTGGTGAAAGTATTTTCCTCGCCAATATAGTTCCGAGACCTAAGTCGGGCCTTTATTTTTTTCAGCCCGACGGAAGTCTCAGGTCAAGCCTGAGAGGATATTTTAAGCTTATTGGTAATTTAATGGCCCAGCGCGGATATGTATCAAGAGATACAAATGCATATGGCTTTTATAATGTAAGATTAAAAGAAAGCCTGAGGCCGCAGGCTCCTCCCGATTCGCTTGCAGTAGATTCATTGATGGATGACGAAAGCGGAAACGATACGTTTTTACTTCCGGATATTTTCAAGGGTAAGAAACCTGATACTATTCATATAAACCAGGTCAGCCGGTTAAAAGTGATCCAGGAAGATACAACCCTGTCAAAGTCCGAAAAACGTAAACTTAAAAGAGAACAGCGCCGAAAGGATCGCGAACTTAAACATAACAGCGGTGGGTAAAAATTAATAACTTTGCATGCAAGGCAAGCTCTGTAGAGATTGTTAACCTAATTTATATTACATGAAAGTACAGATAGAGGATAAAGAGTTTACCTGTTTCCTCGAGTATGAGCAGATTAAGAAACGGACACGGCTTCTGGGGATACAGTTAAACGTGGATTATGAAAACAAGGTGCCGGTCTTTATTGGCGTTTTAACCGGCAGCTTCCTCTTTATGGCTGATCTGATGAAGGAGGTTCACGTCCCTGCCGAAATGAGTTTTATTAAGGTTTCTTCATATATGGGGCAGGATACTTCATCAGGAGTAGTGAAAAGCATTATTGGATTGGATATAGACCTGAAGGGCCGCGATGTGGTCATTGTCGAAGATATTGTTGATACAGGCCTCACGCTGGGCTTCCTTCTGGATGTTCTCAGAAAACATGAGCCTGCCTCGGTTGCAATATGTACGCTGCTCTTAAAGCCCCTGGCCCTGCAGCGCGAGATCGAAGAGATCTCATATGTCGGTTTTGAAATTCCTAATGAATTTGTGGTGGGCTACGGGCTTGATTATAAAGGTCTGGGCCGTAATCTCCGGGATATTTACCGTTTCATTCCAGCCCCGTCTGAAACTTAAACACATTTTTAGCATATTTGCACAAATTGACGATCAATGACCATTCATAAAGAAGGCTATACTTCTATTGCCCTTACAGTACTCCTGATTTTTATAGTGAATGCTTTTGCACATTATTATTTCGCCGACAATACACTGGTGCTCTGGATCATTTATATTTTTTCTTTTGCTCTTTTCGTAATAATACTTCAGTTTTTCAGGTCGCCTCGGAGAATAACAATTTTGAATGATCATCACGTTGTTTGTCCGGCAGACGGCAAGGTCGTAGTTATAGAGGAAACCGAAGAAACCGAATATTTTAAAGACAGGAGATTACAGGTTTCTATCTTTATGTCGCCCGTTAATGTTCATATTAACCGTAACCCCGTTTCCGGGATTGTACAGTATTTTAAGTATCATCCCGGAAAATATCTTGCAGCATGGAACCCAAAGTCTTCTACTGATAATGAACGGACTACTGTAGTGGTTGAGAACAAACTTGGAATATCTGTATTATTCAGGCAGATTGCGGGTGCACTTGCCCGCAGGATAGTATGGTATGTTAAAGAAGGCGACGAAGTGGTTCAGGGCCGGCAGTTCGGGTTCATTAAATTCGGGTCGCGTGTAGATGTATTTCTGCCGCTTGGATCAAAAGTAAATGTAAATCTTGGTGATATGGTTAAAGGCGGAATTACCGTCCTTGCAACAGTGTAACAAAAGCTGGTCATGTTAAAGATAAACTGACTTATTGCTTTTTCGTAAAACAACAGATTTCAGGTAATTTATACTTATTAACCCGCAACTTATTACGTATAGCTTAACGCCGGTTATCGGTATCTCCTGCTCCGGGCGTTTAATGGCGCCGAAAGCTAAGGCCTGATAATTATAAGATTAAAGACATAAAAAAAGCCTGTCCGGGTTCTCCGGGCAAGCTTTTTTTATGTCTTTAATCTTATTAAACTCTTTTTGTCTTAATACGGGCAGCTTTACCGGTAAGGGCGCGCAGGTAAAATAATTTAGCCCGGCGAACTTTACCATGGCTGTTTACTTCTATTTTCTGAATATTTGGTGAATTGACCGGGAAGATACGTTCAACACCGATGCCATTCGACATTTTTCTTACAGTAAAGGTTTCTGTTGTTCCGGCACTATTCCGCTGAATGACAACACCCTGGTAAATCTGGATACGCTCTTTGTTTCCTTCGCGGATTTTATAATGCACACTTACTGTATCGCCAGATTTGAATGCAGGCACTTCTTTCCTGGCTACAGCCTGCTCTTCAACAAATTTTACTAAATCCATGATTTTAAGTAATTAAACGGTATTAACCTTTAATGACCGCTCCTTTTTTTCGGAGTGCAATATTAGGAATTTTTTTTTAATTATAAAAGAGTAGTTTAAAAATTATATGATTTATTATCAGTACTCTGCAGCAATACTGAAGTAAAAAGTAGTGCCTTTACCGTGAATACTTTCAACCCATATTTTCCCTCCATATCCCTTAAGCAGGTCATCGCATAGCTTTAGTCCTATACCGCTGCCCATCAGGTTTAGCCCGTCCGGCTTTGGCCCTTCTTTAAAACTTAATATCCCGGTAAGCTTATCCGGGGCAATACCCGTTCCGTTGTCAGATACCGAAACTATCACAGAATCTTTGTCCTTGCGGCAACCTACTTCAATCCACCCGTTAACCGGGCTGAATTTAATACTGTTTGTTAAAAGATTCCGCAGAACAAACTCAAACACAGCCAGGTTGATATTTATCTGCGGCATCTCAGGTATTTTGTTTATAATGTTCTGGCTTTTAGGGATAGTGATATATTTCAGGGAGGAGATGATCAGATCCGTTTGAAGCCTTAACAATACAGGCTGCCGTATGTTATGATGCCCGTCAAGGTATTGCTTTGCCCATGAAAGTATGTTTTCCATCAGGTTACGCGAAGCATTTACATAGGTCAGCAGGTTAGAAATAAGATCTTCGTAATCGGGTTGATCGGTTTCTGAATAATTGTAATGTTCGAGAAATCCTGCAAAATTATCCAGTGGGATTTTTATATCGTGTGCGATCATCGCCAGCAATTTATATTCAAGGCTGTCGGGATGTTTAGATTTTGATCTGGTCATTTCATTTCATTCCTGGTATTCTTTGAGTAGTTGTTTGATCGGCTTATATTCAGGCTCAAAAGTCATAAGTTCTCCCGGCTTTAATCCGAATATTTTTTCAAGAAGAACGGCTTTTTGGTGCGGAATATCCTTTTCCTCAGAAACCCGTATATTGCGGTAGTTAGAAAAAGTATTCTGCGAAATTCCCAGAGCTTTTGGTACTATTTTAAGGGCCTTGCGATAGTCTTTCATGGGTAGTTCAGACAAAAGATCATTAATACGGTACTTATACATAGCAAAAAATATTGTATCTTTATACCAAAATATTGCATTCATACGCTAATTTTTTGGTGTGTTACTAAGAATATTTGTAGTTAATTCCAAATAAAAGTATGTATTATTTAGCTCTTAACAAAATTATTTATTAATGGAGTTAAAAAAAATTGTAGACCAGTTGCTCAAAGATCAAAACCGGCCGTTGAGCTGGCTGGCAGTTGAAATGAATAAGACCTTTGATGGCTTAAAATTAAGCCTTACTAAAGAGTCTATTAAATACAGTGATCTGAAGCGTATGTCGGAAATCCTGAAAGTTCCGGCATCCGTATTTTTTGATGAACCCGCATCCGAAAATTTCGTTTCGGAAGAAGAAGTTCCATATCTTGGTCTGAAGAAAGAACTGGCTAGTTGCAGGGAACTTACAGAAGCCCTTAAAAGCCAGTTAAATGATAAGGAGAAAATTATAAATCTTTTAAGCAATAAGATCTTACATTAAGATCATTTCTTACGTCCTGCATTATATGAAACAATAAGAAAATATAAATACAGGCAGCCTACTTTAGCAGGTCAGGTCTTCTTTGCCTGGTACGCTCCAGGGCCTGATCGTATCTCCACTCGTCAATTTTAGCCTGATTACCGCTGAGTAAAATATCGGGAACCTTAATTCCTCTCCATTCCGCCGGTCTGGTATAGACCGGGGCATCTAACAGCTCCCCCTGGAATGAATCTGAAAGGGCAGATGTTTCATCCGAAAGGACTCCGGGTAAAAGCCGCACTATAGCATCAACCAATACTGCCGCCGGCAGTTCTCCTCCTGAAAGCACGTAATCGCCTATCGAAATTTCGCGTGTGACAAATATGTCGCGGATCCTCTGATCAATCCCCTTATAGTGGCCGCAAAGAATAATCAGGTTTTTTTTGCCTGATAAATGATTGGCAGTAGTTTGGTTGAGGGTTTCCCCATCCGGGGTCATAAAAATTACCTCGTCATAATCGCGTTCACCCTTCAGCTTTTCAATACAGGCAGCAAAAGGATCTATCGACATCACCATTCCGCTTCCTCCCCCATAAGGGTAATCATCCACGTTTTTATGCTTATTAGCAGAGTATTCCCTCAGGTTATGTACATAAATCTCAGTTAAGCCCTTTTTCTGGGCTCTTTGTAAAATGGAATGAGCAAAAGGGCTTTCGAGTAAGCCCGGAAGAACCGTTATAATATCAAATCGCATAGCTCTCTCTTTTAGCCTGTATATATTTCCATTAAACCTTCGGGAAGCGCCACCTCAACAATGCTTTCTTCCTCATCAATAGATTTAATAATGTGCTCATTTAAAGGAAACATTACTTCGCGGAATTTATACGAAACTACAGCTATAAACTGCTGCGGATATTCGTGGACCTCAATAATCTCACCAAGGTCGCCGAAGTGTTCATCCTTTACAATAAAACCTTTAAGATCGGTATAACGGAACTCTTCTTCGCTTATTTCAGGCATTTTAGAATTCGGGAGATATATTTTCTTCCTTACCAGTTTTTCCGCTTTCTCAATAGAATCAATATCATCAAAAAAGAAATACCCGGTTTGATTGGACTGAAGTTTAAAGGAGGATATAAAATAAGGAATAAGCTTTCCGTTGATTTCCAGGAAGAGTGAATCAAATTCTAATTCTTCAAAGTCGTCGAATTCGAAATAGGCCTGAACTTCCCCTTTAAGCCCTTTGGTTTTTGTAATATATCCTATGTAAAAACTATCCTCAATATTCATAGAATAATTATTTCAGAATCAAATAAAAATGTCATCCTGATCAAAAGTAAAAGAACTTTCTGAGTGCTTTTACATCCGTTCGGGATGACATGGATGCGATGTTTAATAAATTATTCAGCGCCTTCTTCTGCCGGAGCATCTTCTGCCGGAGCTTCAGGTGCTTCTTCTTCAACAGCTTCTTCTGCCGGAGGCGTATTTTTAGCGGCAATAGCAGCAGCTCTGTCAGCCTTTTTCTTAGCTTCTGCAGCTAAAGCGGCTTTACGGGCTTCTTCTTTAGAGGAAGTTAATCCTTCTTTTTTGCCCTGGACTTTTGAGTCTTTGCTTTGTACCCATTCATTGAACTTAGCTTCAGCCTGTTCTTCTGTAAGGGCGCCCTTCTTTACACCACCTTCAAGGTGTTTTTTGTAAAGAATACCTTTGTAGGAAAGAATAGCGCGGCAAGTGTCTGTAGGTTGTGCTCCTTTGTTAATCCAGTCTAATGCTTTTTCGAAATTAACTTCGATTGTTGCCGGATTAGTGTTAGGATTATAAGAACCTAAACGCTCAATGAAACGACCATCTCTCGGAGCACGTGAATCTGCCACCACTACATAATAAAAAGGTTTTCCCTTTTTACCGTGTCTTTGCAATCTAATTTTAGTTGCCATTTTTTAATTTAAATTTTTATGTATTCAACATAGTTCCCGGAGTCTCCTTCTGCGGGGCTGCAAAGATAGCAATTTATTGAATAAAAGCAATATGCCGGGATTCTCCCTGTTCATTCATTGCTGCCCGTTCCCCGGGAGGCTGACTTTTCTTGCAACCCTGCATCCCCCGGAACCCAGGCTATTGCCCGTTACCTGTAATCCGCAACGTGTACACTTGTGAATAATAATTCTTTTTAAGAGATTTAGCTGGTAAATTACAAGTATAACAATCCATTTTGAAGAGTTTATCGTTCTTTAAATGGGAGAACATCTGATATGGAAAATTTTAATGAGTTTCTTTCCTTTGTTAGGGATGCTGTATGGAGTTTTGACATAGCTGCTCAAAAGTTCCGGTATATTAATAAGACCTTTGCTGATTTATATGGAATTTCCCTGGAAGAGATAGAAAATCATCCCTTTTCCTGGCGAAAGCTGATTCATCCCGATGATTATTACCATGTGAGGGCTGAGACGGAGAAAGTATATGAAGGAAACTATGCCGAAATTGAATTCAGGATCATTGTAAACGGAAAAGTAAAATGGGTATGTGATAAGATGTCGCCGGTGTTTGATGAGGAAAAACGGGTTAGGATGATTGCAGGTATTACCAGTGATATTACAGATAAAAAGCTCGCTCAGCTCAGATTGCTTGATTCTGAATATACTTTCAGATATCTTTTTGTCAATAATCCCAATCCCCTTTGGATCTATGATCTTGATACCCTGCAGTTTCTTGCTGTTAATCACGCGGCTGTGGAAAAATATGGTTACTCAGAAAGCGAGTTCCTTTCTATGACAATAGCTGATATCCGGCCCATTGAAGATCATCAAAAGCTTCTTAATAATGTAAACAGGGTAAGGCGGCGGTATTCGCATTCTGAAGGATGGAGGCATCTGAAGAAAGACGGCAGCATCATGTTCGTTAATATTTCCGGGCACGGCATAGAGTACAATCACAGGAAGGCAGAACTGGTAATGACCCATGATGTAACAGCAGAGGTTAAAAGCCGTGAAGAAGTAATAATGGCGAAAATGAACCTTGATGCTATGATAAATAACATTAAAGACCTGATTTGGTCTGTCGACAGGAACTACAACATTTTATCTGCTAATGCTTCTTTCGTAAAACTGACCGCCGCAATTTATAACCGCGAACTGACCCCCGGTGATTCAGTGCTGCTTTCTTCTTTAAACCCGGAAAGCGCCGGTCAATGGAAGTTATTTTACGACAAGGTTTTAGGCGGGGAGAGCGCTATTTTTAACAGGTTTTTTCCGTCCCTTCAAACAACATTTGAAATAAGAATGCGGCCTATTACCCATGATAACCGAATAATCGGAGTAGTATGCCTGGGAAGAGACATCCAGCAACGGTTGGATGCAGAAAAGAGGATGATCTTGCAAAACAATGAATTAAGAGAAATCGCATCACTTGCTTCACATGAAATAAGAGGGCCTGTAACTTCACTGATGGGCCTTGCTAATCTCTTTAATACCAAAAATCCGGGCGACCCGTTTAATGCCGATCTTATGGATCATATTAAGGCTACCGTTAAACAGCTTGATTCTGTAATTCATAAAATAGTTGAGAAAAGTTATACAATACAGGCTGATAATGAGGCTACATTTTCCTCTCAACAAAATCTATCAGACTATGAATAACTTTAATATGTATTTCCTGCGCACGGTCTGCATACTTTGAACGGGGCGCGCGTATCTCCACATCGCACAGCGATGCCATTTTGCCCCCGTCTTTACCTGTCAGCCCTATAACCTTCATTCCTTTGCCCCTTGCAATTTCTATTGCGTTGATCACATTTTCAGAATTTCCGCTGGTACTTATTCCCAGCAGTACATCCCCTGCCTGTCCGATAGCTTCAACCATCCTTGAAAAGATGAAAGGATATCCATAGTCGTTTCCAACACATGATATATGCGAAGGGTCGGAAATAGACATTGCAGCAAGCGCTTTCCGGTCATTCCTGTATCTTCCGGAAAGCTCTTCAGCAAAATGCATGGCATCACACATGGAGCCGCCATTACCGCATGAAATGATTTTCTTTCCGCCGGCCAGAGCGTTGGAAAGAAGGTTTCCGGCGGCCTCTATTTTTTTAAAGTTTTCATTATCAGACAAAAAAGCACCTAAAACTTCGTATGCTTCTGAGAAATGTTGTTTTATTGATTCCATTTGAACCCGTTATTATGTAGATCTGTTCTTTAATTCGGCTTAATTTAAATCATGAGAATGCCGGATACGCTTCGGTATCCGTACGCCCATACCTGGTTATCCCGTTTTGTTATAAGGATAGGATATTAACAATCTTTAAGAGGTTAGGATCTGCTTCAGACAAATGCTTAACAGCATGATGAAATGGAGTATAGTGAACATTATTGTTCACAAGGCCTGCCATCATCCCCTTTCGTCCGTTAAGAAGCGCTTCAACAGCAGCAACACCCAGGCGGCTCGCTAATACCCGGTCCATACAGCTTGGTTTACCTCCGCGCTGGATATGCCCGAGGATAGACAGGCGGGTATCATATTTGGGGAATTTTTCCTTGATCATGGCAGCAATTTCCGGCCCCCCGATCTCATCGCCTTCTGCCACAATGATAATCTTTGATGACTTGTCTTTGCGGCCTCCTTCGAGGCGCTTAAATAAAGCGTCAATATCGGTTCTCGACTCAGGAATTAATATGGCTTCTGCACCCACCCCAATTCCGCTTCTCAGTGCAATAAGTCCCGAATCCCGTCCCATTACTTCAACAATAAACAATCTGTCATGCGATTCTGCCGTATCCCTGATTTTGTCAACAGCGCCGATCACAGTATTTATGGCAGTATCATACCCAATAGTAAAATCGGTTCCTATCAGGTCATTATCAATAGTTCCCGGCAAGCCGATAACAGGGATCTTAAACTCTTTAACAAAGAGATTAGCACCTGTAAAAGTGCCTTCTCCTCCAATAGCAACAAGGGCGTCAATTTTGTTCTTTTTTAGCTGTTCGAAAGCGGCTTTTCTTCCTTCCGCGGTTTTGAAAGCCTCACTTCTGGCAGTTTTTAAAATAGTCCCCCCTCTCTGGATAATATTGGCAACCGATTTCCCGCTCATGGGGATGAATTCACCGCATATCATCCCTTCATATCCGCGCATAATGCCGGTCACCTTTAATTTATAATATAACCCGGTCCGTACTATTGCCCGGATAGCAGCGTTCATTCCCGGAGCATCACCGCCTGAAGTAAAAACGCCTAT
>JAATFW010000150.1 GCA_015654985.1 Sphingobacteriales bacterium
ACTTTAATAAAACCGGTCTGTAAAATATCTTCAGCTTCTGAGCGGTCTGATGCATATCTCATGCATACACCGAGCATGCGATGTGCAAAGGTGCGGTAAAGCAATTCCTGCTGTTTGAAATTTTTCTGACGGCATCCTTCAATAACTTCGTTAAGTTGATTGAGAGATATAATTATATTCATTTTCTTTATTTATTATACCCTTCATTCTAAAGTAGTGCCAGAGGTAAAAAACTGTGCTGATTTAGCTTTTTGGAGTACCGGCGGCGGGCTGACTGTTCAAAACCGGACAACAGGCGGGCGGTTCCGAACGATTGGAATGAAGAGTTCGCCTGGCCGGCATTCCTTGTGAAAAATGCTTCGCAATAAAATTTTTACTATTTTTTTGTAAAACAGGTTGTTTTTAAAAAGATAATTGCCAATTTAGCACTCACCTATGCCATATAAAAGGAAAATTTTGGCTTTATGGATATTCCAATGCTTATATTCTGCTGCAATTGCACAATCAGGAGGAGTAATAAAGGGGAGAATAGTAGATTCTGCAGGAACTTCGCTGGATCTGGTTACTGTTACACTGCTTGACAGCAAAGATTCGTTGAAGCTGATGGAGCAGATCAGCAATAAGGAGGGGATATTCCTGTTTGAAGATATTAAGCCGGGGGATTATTTGATAAAAGCCCGGCTGATCGGGTATCAGAATATAATTTATGGTCCTTGTTCTGTAAAAGCCGGACTGCCGGTTTTTCTTACAAAGGATATAGTGCTCCTGAATGCGCCAAAAGTTTTGAAGGAAGTAGAAATTAAAGGCAATGAGAATTTTATTGAAGCGGGTTCCGGAAGATTTGTTCTAAACGTTGATAAAAGCCTGATCAGTTCAGGAAGATCTGCTTTTGATGTTTTAAGAAAGGCTCCGGGCATAGTAACCGATGCTAACGGAGGCATTGCTATGAGAGGCAGACAGGGCGTAACCATTCTTATCGACGGAAAGCCGGTTAATCTTTCTTCTGCTGATGCAGCAGAGCTGCTTAAAAATCTAAGCAGCGACCTGATCGATCAGATTGATCTGATCAGCAATCCTTCTTCAAATTACGACGCCGGAGGAAATGCCGGGGTGATTAATATTAAGCTTAAAAAAAATCTTAATAACGGAACAAACGGAAGCCTTACCCTGGGAAGCGGCTACGGCGAGAATTACAAATTAAATACGGCGCTTTCATTTAATGATCGTCAGAAGTTTTTTAATATTTATGGTTCCTGGGCACTAAACAATAATAAAAGGGCAGACCGGTATCAGGTATTGCGATCGGTGGAGTTTGAAGGATTAAATACGGGGTTTGATATTGAAAATTACGACCTTAAATCTTTTCTTAACCATAGTTATAAAACCGGCCTTGATTATTTCATCAGTAAGAACCATACCCTGGGTTTTATGTATACCGGTATGCATAATCATATGTTTTCTGACGAAAATAACCATACTTTTATCAGCAGTAAAGGGGCTACGGATTCTACCATTCTTACTTTATCAGACGAGAGCCGGACGGTTTCCAACAATGCTTTTAATCTGAATTATAAAGGTGATTTTAAATCTTTTGGCTCTATAGGGGTTGATCTTGACTACCTTAATTATAGAAGAAGATCAAAGGAGAATATCTCTTATTTTTTCTATAACCCCTTATCTGATTTTTATAAAGATCCTGCTGCCCTGACTAATCAAACCCCCTCTCATATTACTATTAAATCTTTAAAAGTTGACTATTCCAGTCCGCTGACAGCAAATAGCTTACTCCAGGCCGGTATTAAAAATAGTATTGTTTCGGGTACTAACAGACGGGAGATAAGCGGGATAGACGATGATAGCGGGCTTTCTGATTCGTTTATGAACGATGATTTCAGGTTCGGTGAAAAGATACAGGCTGCATATATTAATTATAGCAGGGAATTTAAGGAAAACAAGCTTGAATTGGGGTTGCGCGGAGAATATACAAGATCAGAAGGCCGGTCGGTACTGGAGGGCAATGTGAACAGGGATTATTTTAATTTATTCCCTTACTTCAATTTCTCATTCAGGATGAATAAGGATAATAAGGCTTCATTACTCTATAACCGCAGGATAAACAGACCGGCATACGACGACCTTAATCCTTTCAGGTATTTTCTGGATCAGTATACTTATCGCGAGGGGAACCCTTACCTGAAGCCGGAATACTCAAATTCAGTTGAGCTGTCGGATGTTTATAAGAAAAACTTAACCGGTACCCTGTCATATAATTATGTGAAAGATTATTATCTCACTTTTTCGGAGCAGAATGACTCTACGAAAGTCAGCCGTTCTATTAAGAAAAATCTTAGATGGTATAAAAGTTTAGGACTTGAAATAAATTACTCTCTGAATATTTCTTCGTGGTTCAATTCAAATCTTAATATTCAGGGATATTACAGAAAGTTCAATTTTGATCAGGAGCCCAATATATTAAGGAACAGTACTTTTTTTTCGTTCAGCACTACGAACGGCTGTAAGCTTTCAAAAGGAATAAATGCGGAACTTACTTTTAATTATGAATCGCCTACCGTGTCTGGTATGTATAATTTTAAATCAGTTTGTGTTCTGGATGCGGGAGTTGGGAAATCTGTTTTAAATAAACGAGGTTCGCTGAGACTTTCTGTCTCTGATATCTTAAATTCCGACAGAAACCGTTATCATTCTAATTTATCGGATCTTAATTTCAGGGGAGAACAAAAAAGCGAAACCAGAATTGTGGGAATTAATTTTAGTTATAAATTCGGGAGAAATACAGTAGTTGCCGCACGTAACCGGAAAACCGGTAATGAGCAGGAAAGTAAGAGAGTAAGTAATTAATTTTGATCCTGACAGTCAATATTCGTGTTATACTTGCAGAAAGTAATTATAATGACAATCCAAGATTTATACCAACTATATTCCGGGCACCCGGTTGTTTGTACCGATACCCGTAAAATTACTCCGGGATGTATATTTTTTGCACTTAAAGGAGAATCTTTTGACGGTAATGCATTCGCACAAACAGCCCTGGAAAGAGGCGCTTCTTTTGCGGTAATTGATAAT
>JAATFW010000287.1 GCA_015654985.1 Sphingobacteriales bacterium
AGTCAAACACTGATATTAATAATGCGACCTGTTAATAAAGGAGATATACCTCAGTTAAACAATAAAGAAAAAATTGTTAGCGATTATAAGGATTGGCGATTGGACCTTATAGACCGAATAGGTGGTTATTGTGCACTGCAATATGGATTTAAAAGATAGTCCCCACGTAGAACACGTTGTACCAAAATCAACACATCCCGACCTAAGACTGTCATGGGGTAATATGTTACTGGCCTGCGGTGCATGTAACAGGGCAAAAAGTGCGCACAGCTATCAATCTCACATACATTACATGCCCGATTTCCACAACACACAATTAGCATTCGATTATGTAATTATTCCTCATCCAACAAGAAGAAAACAGATGGCGTGCATTCCTGTGCCAGGGAATAACGATATCGTTAATGTGGAAAAAGCCAAAAGGACCATTGACCTATTTAAGTTGGATGCCATCTCTTCAAATCCCCGGGCTACCGACCTTCGCTGGAAATATCGGTTCGAAGCTTATCAATCATCAAGGCTATGGCGAGATCACTGGAATTACTTTGGCAAGGATATTCCAGATAAATTTATACCACTACTAATTGATTGTGCAATTGGTAAAGGATTTTTCTCAATATGGTTTGACTGTTTCCAGGACGAACCAGATGTTAAAAAAGCTCTGATAGATGCGTTTCCGGGAACAAGAATTGAATGCTTCCCGGATTCAAATGATTATAATCCCTCTCCCTTGCATGATGATGATCTGTAACCGTTCTTAAACTTTAAGCGCCCAAGAACCTTTTACTCGATTCGCCCAGCAAGCTTTCGGAGGAAGATGTTAAGGAATGGCTGAAAGAAAGATTTGAAAAGGACTTTTTCAAGGAACCCAAAACAGCTCTGGAAATACTTAAGGCATCACAAACAGCTCTGGATGGTCCGGTCAGGCCTGTACACCTGGCTTCGGCACTGAAAGATTATACTGCCCGGAAGAAATCGCCGAGGCTAATCAAGGACAGTAACGAGACCGGAAGATTTGTGTACGTGAAGGAATAATGGCGTTAAAGGCTGGTAAGCAAACATCTTGATTTGACCATCTTAAAAGCATGGAAAATATCGACCCAAAAGGCTCCAATACAGATGATGAAGCATTTTACAGGCTATTAGGTGCAATCATTAAATATTTCCGTATCAAAGCAGGATTTTCTACTCCTGAATCATTTGCACACCTCACAGGAAGACATCGCTCACAATATTACGAATATGAGTCCGGTAAAAACATGAATATGCTAACCTTTCGAAATTTGCTGCTTGAGCTTGGGGTTCAGGTTAGTGGGATGGTTAAATTTTGATTACTTAAGTGATAATTCTGGTCGTTATAGGATTGTATGTATATAAAATGAAAAAAGCAAGAGTGTTACAAGTAATGTCACAAGTAGCTCTTGAAGAAAAAACAGCAGCAAATGTCAAAATAAGCCCCAAAGTAGCACAACGATATGTAGATATTTTAATTTCTTGCCTTGAAGCAAAAAGTCGCATTGAAATTTTAAGCGAATTTGAATTAAATACTTCATATAATACCTTCAAAAGAGCTACCAATAAATTAAAAGAATACGGTTGGCTGGAAATGACACAGACGGCTAAAAATGCTCCAAATCAAACTTACATTACCACTGAAAAAGGAAAGGCCGTTATAAGGTTAGAAGATAGCTTGGATAAAAATGAAGAGAGCAAACGAGAATAAAATTTACTAACTCAGCGATCTCAATCATTTTTAAAGACAGAACTGCAGTGTCAACGGGTGGCTTCGTCATCGAAAGTTAGACTTTCGATGACAAACAGCATAAACGCTTCGAGGGACAACTCTCTGCCGACATCCTGGACTTGAATTTAATCCTCCAAATACTATGACGGAAATCAGTAGCTGCGATATCCGAAAGCCAAATAGTTATTGATTGAAGAGCATCCGGGTTAAATCACCATTTCAATTTCTCGAAAGTCCAGTCTAACTTTGTCCTGGGTATGGTTATGGCTAAGAAAATACTCCAACAGGGGGTATACTACCTTATCTGCCGAAGTCAGGTGATAGTTAAAATCCTTAGGTATACGTCTGGAAAAATTGTCCTCTAGTTTATTGATCACCAGCATAAAGGTGATTTTGCAGGCATATTTTGAATGCTGTTCAAGTAAAATTTTTGAAGATTTGTTCAGTATCCATTCAATGCGGCTTTTGGTCAATTTCTGGTTTTGGTATTTACATTGAATAAATAAAACACTGCCCTGTTTTTCTGCGATCAGGTCAATACCCTGGTCTAAAAAGCCTGTTTCCAGCCCACGGTAAATGACTTGGTATCCTTCTGCCTCAAATACCTGTCCGACGTATTTTTCATAGACCAGTCCCCAATCCCTCGGTTTTACTTCCAGGTAAGGGATAAAGATGCCGCCATGATCTATTTCAATACGGTTTTCGACAGTGTTAAGATGAAGTTTGCCTTGTTTCAGGATACTGGCTATTCCCATAGCGAAATTGTTTTTCTAAAATAGCTTTAAGATATTATCACACCAATGGTACCGTTTTGGTTTTCAGCCAGTTGCTTCAAGTATTTAATTGATTGCCGATATATTCTGTCCCTTGTTCTCAGATATAAATTTTGCACTCTATGTGACATTAGTAACGGTATTGCGGTCATAGCATTAAAGGCTATCATTACTACTATCCATATGTTTCTTTTTAACTTAGATTATATAAAATCTTTTGGCTAACAATGTACTAAGGATAAAGGAAAAAAGAAAGTTGTATGACAAATACAGTTTTTTGATCGTCCTAATTTAATGAATTTTATAACCACCTTTTTCCGCTTTGATGACCATATCCGTAAGGTGATTTACACCACCAATACGGTGGAGGGATTTCATCGGCAGGTACGAAAAGTTACCAAAACGAAGGGGGCTTTTACTTCCGATAATGCTTTGCTTAAACTAGTTTATCTGGTGGTACAACGGGTCTCTGAGAAGTGGACCATGCCCTTAAGAAACTGGAGCTTGACTTTATCCCAGCTATATATTATGTTTGAGGACAGACTTAAAGTAAGCCTGCATGGTTAGCAGCTTGACCATGGAAAACTCTATTTGGGGAGTTTTCCACATTCAAGCTGCACTAGGCACCAATGACACAGTTTATATTACACCCCCGCGGGCATCATAAAATGCCTACATAATGCTATCATGTTTAGCCCCCCTATTTTGTTGAATTCTCCACAACGCGTATTTTTTCAATTAACTTATAAATATGTGATCCCAAATTACTTGGAAAAGTCTCACCGGCGGCATCTAGTGCCTTAGCCCGGATAACAGCGACATCCAGATGTGGAAGAAACCTACCTGGCAGTGGATTTGATTTGTTATAGGAACCGAGCACTTCAGTAAGCTTTACATCCACGACATTTTTGCGATTTGTAACCTTAGCATTAGCAAGTATAGCTAAACGTTCAGCTTCGGAATATTCATTGATATCTTTTACATGAAGTAATAGCCAAAATTCAAAACAAGGATTACTGACTGCAGCAAACATATTACCTTCCCGGGAACACAATTCACAGATTTCACCAATAGTCTTCCAGCGATCTGTATCTATAATCATCCATAGTTCATCATCTGGCCCTAAGTTATATTCATCTTTTGCTTCACGTTTCAATTTACTGAAAACATGATTAGGAGCGCTATTGTGATCGCTTTTTGCTCTTTTTAGGAGTTTAAGAAAAATTTGCTCGTCATTGAACTTTACTGAGTCTTTCAAAGCATCAAAATATATTTCTTCAGTTTCGTTACCTTCAAAAGCAAGCACAAATATCTTCTCCTTTTCGACGGTATTACTTTCCCTGAAAAAATCCTGCCTTTCCCTGCCCATGTTTAGATTTTATTGATTACAGATAGTTTGGCGCGACTGCCAATTCGCGGTATGGCTTTGAAACGTCCGAGTAAATAGTCTTTTCGAATCTCTTTATCAAACCGGACGTTATATTGTTCTAATGAATGTAATCTTGACGCCCCAAACTGATCTTTCACGACAAACCAGATTTCATCCTTTCTTAATAACTTTTGTGTCAACAACGATGATTCATGACTAGCCAGAATTAATTGACTGTTAACATGTTCAGCTTTTGACAAAAATAAATCCAGCAGATCATATATCAGATTAGGGTGTAAACTGCGTTCCATCTCGTCTATAATGAAAACATTGTTACCTTTCAAAAGATCCATTAACAAAGGAATAAAATCCATCACCCTGTTGGTGCCATCCGATTCATCTCTTGTATCAAATTTCTCAATCTCCCCACTACCTCTAACGGAGTGCTTCGTCATAAATTTCTCAACAAAAATATCGTCATCTTTAATGGAGACAAAATAGGTATTATTAGGGGTGGAAATAGCTGCACGGCGGATTTCTGATTTCTTGCTCATCAGGTCTTCCTTTATATCGTCAAGTAACCTCTTGGGTAGTTCGATATTTTCAGGATCTACCCTTTCTAAACAAACTCCATCAATGCCAGTATCAAAATATGATAAAAACTCTTCAAATAAGGTAAGTAGCTCAGCGTCATCTTTTAGCTCAAATCTTAGACCCACGTTGTATTTATCATCTGGAGAGATGACCTTCAAAGCGTTTTGAAACCAGTCGATTACATTAAGCAAATCATTAATTTTAGAAACATTCTCCTTGACCTTCCTGCTTCTAATCTCAGAAAGAAAAAGCTGATTATTAGGAGTTCCCTTGGCGGTAAAATTCAAAAATTGCTTTTCTTCTTCCTTCTTTAATTTGCCAAGCATGTAGCTCAAGTCAAAAGAATTTTTCTTACGGCTGTCTCGCTCAAAAATTTTCTGCTCTGTTCCGGGACCGATTTCATAAAGCCACTCTTCCTGTATCACGTCTTTATTGAACGTAAAACCATAAGCGTAGTTTTTACCCCTATGCTGTATTTCATACTCAATCCTGGAATCCTTGTTTAACAATTCGGCATTCAGCCTAAACTTTTGATAGTTTATAGGTTTATCCGGTCTGCTTCCTTTCATTACCAAAGCCTGACCAAACGCAATGGCCTTAATAAGATTAGACTTGCCTGATGCATTGGCGCCAAACAGTACCGCTGATTTTAAAACAGAGATTCCTTTGACCTTTTTTGTTTTATGCTCCGATTTCAGACTTCCTTTACCTGGTATCATCGAAAACATTTCACGGCCTTCAAAAGACAGGAAATTCTCAACATTGAATCGAATAAGCATCTGGTTTTATTTTATATTGCAAATATATGTGATTTTTTCACATTTAACCAATAATATAATACAATGTTTGAGATAGATTTAAAAACGTCATTAGACTTTAATAAAAATCTTCCTTGCCAAGCAAGTATAATACAAAACCTGCTATGAGGCAACCAAGTATTTTATCGCCAAAAGTCTGATCAGATGATAGTTGTCGTTGAAGCCAATCTTTCATTTTTGTTCGGTATCATGCTTTGTCCAGTCAGAATAAATTGTCATAAAAGTAATGGTAGAAACAATGTAGTCAATTAAATGCCACGTCTCTTTTTGAAACCAAAATGGATTGAACGGATTGAATATAATCGCCACAAGCGAAAAATAAATCAAAAAACCGATTTGCTCTCTGTTATATGCTTTGTAAGCAAAATAAAAAGAGGTTCCAGGTACGGCCCATTGAACAAAAGTGTAATAGCTGTATTGCTGCTTAGCTGCCGATGCAATGATTAGAACTGCAATGATCCCCAATTTTAAAACTATGTCGATTATTTTTTCCCATTTCTTGTTATTGGTGTCGAATTTGTATTGTCAGGTGTAATCGGTAAATAATAATGCAGAAAAATGGCAAATAAAAGTGTTGCATTTTCGGTAGCCAGACACTTCTGCGGCCGGATTTAAAAGAGGTGTAAACATTTTTTTGGTGGCAGCAAAGGGGTACACGTTGCCATTGATTGGTAGCGCATCGACCTGAGCCTCCAGCGTTTTTAAGAATTGCCCGAGCTCAGAGGTCTGGTCATATTCACGGAAAAGCTGACCGATATGCAAATCGGCTGTATGGAGAATTTTCATCGTTTATATAATTGGTTTAAGCTTGCCATAAGCATCTGCTTAATTTCTGCTTCTTACTACTTTGGTTTCGATGGTCGGCCCCTTTTACCGGCATCAGGGAAAGGAAAATAGCGTTTGAAGGTTTATGTAAATGTAGGAGAGGGGATGGAGATTTGCAAGAGGGAAAGGGAAGAAAAATTTTACACTGCTTTTCGGCCCGCGTTGTAAATTGAAGTACTGAATCCCGGAAATCCATCATTGTTATTGGTTCTATAGGGCAAAGATACAGAGGGGCGGGAAGGGGAGGTTACGGGTTCCCGTAAGGGGAAGTGAGGCGACCGACCTGGGTTAAATGTACAGGATGTGGTTCTTTTTGAAGAAAAGATAATTCCGGAATTTTTAAGATTAGGTGCTGCTCTGTCTTTAGATAGTGCGAAATTGAACAAAAGAATCCAAAATTTCAATGTGCTTTCTAAAATGCTCAAAGTGCAGTCAATTACCCAAATTCCGGCGAAATTTAGGTATAACAGGTCCTTACTGGAAGTTCTTAAGTTTGTGTCGAATTTGGGAGATCTGGATAAAGCTGAAACGTATGAGGACATGCTCAATATGTTCGATCATGCTAATAATTTAATTATAGACAATTTAGAAGACGAGGAATTCAAGAGGACATATATATTATTTTCCAGTGCAATGAAAAATTATACATTGGTAAACACCGAAAAACAATATGTTGAGATAGATGTAGCATCATTTCTAAATGACCTTCAGCAATATTATGGTCGAAATAACAAGTCTATCATTGGTTTATACCTGACCCTGGGATTAAACCAGAATTTTTTCTTCAGGCAGGTGTCTATTCCCGGCGAACAGGACGGTATTAAAAATATAGGTTTTGCTTCTGAAAAACTCGGTTTAAAGCTCCGGTTTAATAAGATTAAAAATTACAATGGATTGGAAAACACGATCCTAACAGATGTTAACTTGAATACAAATGCTCCTTTCGTTAATGAATGGTATGGGATAGTATATGGTTCGGGGTTGCTTTACAGTATTGCCAATTCTTCTACATATTCAAATTTCGATTATCCTCACGTTGGCCTCGGTACCGGTATAAGGTTTTATAATGCGCTTGATGTTAATTTTATTGTTGGATTTCCTTTTATTAAAAATGAATCGATGTTTAGAAATGCATTTGTTGGCATAGGTTTGGATATTCCTTTAGGGGAGTACTTAGAAAAAATTGGCAATAGAAAGAAATAACAACCCCCTGGCGGTATACTGATAAGCTCTCATTACTGTTTGTAACAAATGTTATGAAGAGCTTCATGAAAAGCACACGATTCCCATCTACATATTTCTCAATGGTAAGATCACATCGTTTATACAATTGGTTTAAGCTTGCCATGAGCATCTACTTAATTTCTGCTTCTTACTACTTTGGTTTCGATGGTCGGCCCCTTTTACCGGCATCAGGGAAGGAAAATAGAATTTGAAGGTTTATGTAAATGTAAGTGAGGGCCTGGAGATTTGCAAGTGAGGAAGGAAAGGGAAATTTGATAAAGCTACGCCAACTTGTGCAGTGCATTATTTGTATAAGAGTACGATCCGGAGCCTGGTTTTATGCTGCAGAGGACACATCGAAGATTTCAAGCTTCATCTGAATTTTGAGGGAAATTTCATAAGAGGAGCTGGTATTGGCTATTGTGGCTGATCAGTTTTTATGAGTCATTCATGGGTCAATTGAGTCAATTATGAGTCAATCTAAAAAATAAGAACTACCAGCACCTGCGCCCCTTTTACCAAGAAGATGAAATTTATCGGGGTTCCATAAGCTGTGATCGTTTATTAATTAGAATCGCCTTGTCTCTAAGAGTTTTCATTGCTTCGAAAGAACTGCATTATTTGCTCAGTTTCTTTTGTTCTTCCTCGATGATTTTCTTCAGAGCATCTTCGCTAGGCAGATTGATTAGGTATTTGGATACAAAGATCTGCCGCGATAACCCTGCCGTGGCATACTTGACCAAGCTTTCATTCTTACCTGCACAAAGGATAATACCTACAGGAGGGTTATCGCCTTCAATCATCTCATTTTCCTGGTAATAGTTGAGATAGACATTCATTTGCCCACTATCGGCATGCGTAAATTCTCCCAATTTCAAATCCGTTAGTATATGACACTTTAAAATACGGTGATAAAATACCAGGTCGATATAGCAGTGCGTATTATCGAAGGTAATCCTTTTCTGACGGGCTTCAAAACAAAATCCCCTGCCCATCTCCATAAGGAAACTTTGCAGATGGCTGATAATAGCTTGCTCCAGATCTGATTCCGAGTAGATCTGTTTTTCTTCCAGTCTGAGGAACTCTAATACGTAAGGGTTCCGGAAGACATTCTCTGGCTGAAATTTTTTGGCAGATTCATTCAATGAAAGGATTGCATCCTTGTCGGAACTTAAACCTGTCCGCTCAAAGAGCATACTGTTCATCGATCTTTGCAGTTCCCTTACACTCCAGTTGTTTTTTACTGTTTCGGTTTCATAAAAACTCCGTTTTAATTCTGTTTCAGCCTTCAGCAGTTCAATAAAATGAGAAAAGGAAAGATGACTGAGCAAAACACTTATCGCAATTCCTTTTTTCTCCCGACCAAAATCGTCTTGCATCAGATTGGTCAGACAGTGTCTGACGAATCTGATGGACTGTAGGAGATTCAACTGTGAATTGGTCAGACAGTGCCCGACCAATTTGCGGATAAATAATTGCTATTTACAAGCTGCCTTCAATACATTTAGTTTGGGCAAATGATAGACATGATCTTTATGAGTTTTCAGGTTCCCTGCTATCATTTTAAATTCCTGTTCTGCATCGAAGGACAGGAAATTGGATACGATGAAACGAATTAACATAGCATGTGGGTTTTAAGAGATATAATCGTGATAAAGTTATGTTTATTATCAAAAGTACTAACATTAATTTACAATTATAAGACATTTAAGAGAAAATATCGTTGCAAGAATGTAAAAATTCTTTAACTACCGAAAATTACCATCAGATCTTACTTTTCTTGATTTCGCCATTTGCTTGAATCTTAAAGTACTGTTGTTGGTTAGGACAATAATTCTTATAAATATTATTTAATATTATTGTCATTTGAGAAGCGGGAGCGCGGAAAATAATGGCAAGTGACTATATTGCTCCAATGGCGGAATTCATTAGTAGCTTTTACAATATTGACCTTAAGGACGCAACGGCAATAGCATGGGTGGGAGTAAATGATACACCGGGCTATCAAACTGCAACCAGCTTTGAATATGGCTCGGGGCAATCGATGTCGAAGTCAGAGTTAGCAGATATTTATAGGGATTATTTACTCGCGAATAAAGGGCACCAAATCCCAGCCAACTGTGAATGAAATGAGAATCGCAACAACAACGTTATTATTGTTAGGCTTGCTGCGGTGCAATGCCCAGCCAACCTTACAAGTGAAACAGGAGGTGGAGAAGAAGATTAAAGCATTTTTCATGGAAGATAAAGGCATTTTTGAAAGGGTGGCCGATTCTGGTAAATTGTATACTTTCTTCTTTCAAATAGATGTAAGCCGGGAAAATTCCAGAAAGTTGCCCGTTACGTCAATAGAGGCGAACGATACAATTGCTTATCGGCTATATCCCGATTATCAATTTCTCAAATCGCTTCGATGGGATATTTATATGCCAACCAGGAAGAAGGCCAGCTTTATCATACCAGTAATATTGGAGGTGATAAGTTCTAAAGCGGAAACATATGAGTATAGGAAATCAAACGGATTAAAATCGTTTCTGTCTCTTTTTAAAGATGACAAAAATATTGAGGATTATATTTACTTTAAACCCATTGTATTTTTAATTAGTAAACAGGTTTTTGACTAGAAATAAGCGCTTGCGGAGCTTTTCTGTATTCTTTATCAGGATGGATCGCAGTATAAAATGAAAGGTTAAGCATGTTGAAGAAAGTTTTATTATTATGTATTCTGGTTACATGCGTAAATGGATGATCGCCCCTTTTGATCCTGAAAAAATACAATAATTGCGCTTTAGATTAATTCCCTGGTCCTGGCACCATTCTGCTAAAATACCAGCCACAAATTCGGGCCCGTTATCAGAGCGGATCTTTTCCGGTTTGCCACGCCATTCGATCAGCTTTTCCAATTCCCGTATGACCCGCTGGGCTGGAAGGCCTGTGTCCACTGCAATAGAGAGGGCTTCCCGGTTGAAGTCATCGATCACATTGAGTGTCCGCACGCTCCTGCCGCTTGTCAATGTGTCGTGCATAAAGTCCAGGCTCCAGGTAATATTCGGCCCTATAGGGCACACTAAAGGTGCTTTAACACGCGCTGGCAGCCGCTTCTTCCTTTTGTTGCGAAGATTCAGCCGCATAGCGGTATAGATACGGTATACCCGCTTATGGTTCCACATATGCTGTAACTTCCTCAGCCGGTGGTACATCATCCAAAATCCCCAAGGTTTTATGAAGGTCGGCCAGCAAAGAGAGCTGTTCTATCACCTGGCTGTCGTCTTTTCTCTTTGCTTTGTAGTAATACACCGAGGTACTGATCATAAACAGCATGCAGGCCAGCAGAAGACTCATCCGGTACGTTTCTCTGGCGTACCCGACAAGTTCCCGTTTTTCGGCAGGCCCTAGAGCTTTTTTTCGATCACATCCTTCAATACCGTTATCTGAAAAGCCTGCTCGGCTACGATCTTTTTGTATTGGCCCAGTTCTTATTAGTCTCGTATAGAAGGTATATGCTCTTTAGGCTTACCATTTTTACGGTTAATGCGGTATTGCAGGTTAATAGCAAGGTTGTTTTTTGCTCCTGCAGCCGAAATTGTGTAGTTATACTGGTTCATGAGGCCACCGGTAATGCTTAACGATTTATCGAACTGGTAACCCATCCCCAGGAAAAAACGGTTGCGTTCGAAATGAGGAGCCTGATTAGTAAGAAATATCTCATCAAAAACACTGAGAAAAAATGTTTTAGAATCAATTTTTGCGTGATTAAGCGGCATAGCCATATTTAACCGGTACCTAAAGCGATTGCGGTAGTCGCCTCCATCGAAAAAACGTTGTTCAATACGATAACGATGCTCAATTTTGACCCTGGATAGAAACTGGTTAATTACCATTTGCTCCCAAAGCCGGGTTTCAAGCTTTGTGGGCGGCGAGTCAAGGTCGTCATAGTCATATGTTACATATCGGCCGGTACCAATAAGCGCCGTATAATTTTTGGCAATATCATAACTAATCCCGCCCTTTACCTCATAATAAAAAGCTTCATTGAAAAATTTGTTAGTACGGGTTTGCAACTCGATATAACAGCCCCAGCGGTGCGTAGTGTCGCCCGGAAGCACAGCAGTGATGATACCCCAGGTTCCCATTTTGTTATCCTGACCGTTAACTTTATGTGAAAAAACAGTTAACATAGAAAGTAATATAACAATAGCAAAATCTTTTTGTAACATTATTTTAATATATCGGGGCAAAAATACCATCGTAATATTATGTTAATGTTAAATATTACAATCATAATGTTATCTTAATATTAAGACTGTCTTACATGTATTTTTTCAGAGAAAAAATTGTAAGGCGGAATGTTGACGATTAGTGTACAAGAGGGATATTGGTAAAGTACCTCTTAGTGGCCCGGTTTTTGATTCTTTACAAAACGGAGCGGCAGTTTGCGCCATTCCCGAGGGACAGATCTTTAAAATATTGACGCATGTCCGCCGAAGCGAAGATGACGGGTAGTCAGCTTGTCGTAGTGGCTGTAAGGGGCGGTGCACTTTCCACCCGTTCGTGCATGGCAAAACCTACGCCGGCGCAGTAATTGCGGAAACCGGTCAGCTACGCGGCGTCCCGGCGGGCATGCTGTCTTAAAAGATGTTCACATATCGCCGCCTGGCGGGAACTCATATAGAAATATCATTCAGGATTCATCTTCCACAATAAACTTACTGACAAAATTTGTTTTTTTGTCAGTAAGTTTAAATATCTTTGCTAAAGAAATCGAATATTAAATGACAACCGGTAACCTCGTACATAATGATATTCTTCCAGAACAAATCCTTCAGGCTGCGTTGCAATTGTATTTAAAGCACGGGTTGAAGAAGGTAACCATGGATGACGTATCAAAAGTTATCGGAAAAAGCAGGAGTGCCCTCTATTATTATTACAAGAACAGGGATGAAATATTTGATGCCGTTATGGAAATGCTTATCTGCAATGTGATGAATGAGATTACTCTGGCTGTTGATAGAGCCGGTTCAACGGAAGATAAAATACGCGCTTTTGGCCTAACCAAAATTAAGGTATCGGAAGACAAAAAAGACGTTTTTGCTGCGATGGAAGCTGGTATGAATGCCGATGAAATATCCAGGCATGCTAAAACCATAAACGACATACACAAAAAATTAATGAAGGCTGAATCAGGCCTGCTAAAAGCGGTATTTTCAGATGGTTTGAAGAAAGGAGAAATCCGCCCCTTAAAATCAAAAGAGCAGGACACGTTGATTTTTATCCTTCTAAGTAGTATTCGGGGCATACGACGGGAAATGCGGAATGAAAACGACTTCAGTAATTTAAAATTGACCATTAATACCCTAACGGCAATGGTTATGAAGTGGCTGAACGGGTAAGATTTTTTTTGCATAAGATTTGACATTTTATCAATTATTGTCAAATAGTTATATTAAAGGCTCAGTGTATGGCAGGTTTGAGTAAAGTAAGTATGTTCAAGGCATTCAGAAGCCTTAATTACACCTTGTATTTTGGGGGACGGTCGGTTTCGCAATTCGGGACGTGGATGCAGCGCACAGCAGTTGTCTGGGTGATTTACTCCCTTACACATTCTGCTTTTATGCTGGGGCTTACCATATTTGCCGAACAGTTCCCGTCATTCTTGCTTTCCATATTTGGTGGTATTGCTGCCGACAGATACAACCGGTATAAAATCATTAAAATAACTCAGATCGCATCAATGATCCAGGCGAGCCTGCTTGCAATATTGGTGATAACGGGGCATTATGTCATCTGGGAAATACTTTCATTAAGTATAATACTTGGCATTATCAATGCTTTTGACGTCCCTGCAAGGCAGGCAATGATTCATGAAGTGTTGTATGATGAGGCTGATTTACCCAACGCACTTTCGCTAACTTCTGCGACAGCAAGCCTTGCTAAGTTGCTGGGGCCTGCCTTATCAGGGCTCATTCTTGAAAAGTTCGGCGCGGGCATCTGTTTTCTTTTAAATGCCGCAAGTTTTGGCGGTGTGATGGTCTCCTTAGTGTTCATGAAATTGCCGGCTCACACTCCGCAAAAAATAAAAAAGAAGGTTTTTGCTGAACTGCTTGAAGGTTTTGATTATATCAGAAAAACTCCTTCTATGGGGATGATTTTCCTTATGCTGGCAATTGTGAGCTTGTTGGTTATGCCTTATGATACTCTGATACCTGTATATGCAAAGGTGATATTTAAAGGAAATGCCGCAACCTTTGGGTATATCACCAGTTTCATCGGTTTAGGGGCGGTTTGCGGAACCATCTTTTTGGCTTCTCTAAAAAAGGGGGCAAATCTTAAAAAGCACTTGCTGGGCAGCACTATTATCCTGGGAATAGGACTGATTGCTTTCTCTCACGTGGGTATTTTTTCCCTGGCCATGTTGTTTGCCACCATATCGGGTTTTGGAACAGTAGCAATTGGCACAATCAGCAATATTATTATCCAGTCGGAAAGCGCATCGCACATGAGAGGAAGAGCGATCAGTATTATGATTATGGCCATGTTTGGCATGCTGCCTTTAGGAAGTTTGCTGGTGGGTGCGATATCTCAAAAAATCGGTGCACCCAATACCCTGCTTTTCCAGGGAGTTTTGGGACTTATTATCGCCGCCGCGTTCTCTAATTTGCTGAGGTTCTCCAGGACAGACAATATCCCAAAATTACAGGTCGATGAAGCCGGAGAAGCGATCATTGAGAAAATATAAATCAAATATTCAATAAAAAACAAAATGGAACAGACCGTAAAAACAGCACTTTTAGTAATGGACATGCAATCGTCGATATTGAGCCGTCTACCTGATAATTCGGCATTAATAGATAAAGTGTCAAGAGCCATTGCAAATGCACACAAAAACAGCATTCCTGTTATCTATATAGTCGTAGGTTTCAGGGCAGGAGCTCCTGAAGTAAGTGCGGGCAACAAAGGATTTTTCGCTGCCATAAACAAAGAGCAATGGACTACGGAACAAGCAGCGCAATGGATAGAAATTCATCCTGATATAGTCCCGCAGCAAGGAGAAATTATTGTGACCAAACGCCGTGTTAGCGCATTTACAGGCAGTGATCTGGAAGTTATTTTAAGAGCGCAGGGTATTCGACACCTGGTATTGACAGGTGTTTCCACGAGCGGTGTAGTGCTTTCAACACTACGTGAAGCTGCTGATAAAGACTACCAGTTAACAGTAATTGACGATTGCTGCGCGGATGCAGATAACGAAGTGCACCGGGTACTAATGACTAAAGTATTTGCAAGGCAAGCGGAAGTTCTTACTTTAGAACATTGGATTAAATAAACCTGGACTTCGATGATATTCGAACGCATCAGCAATTTAAGCGTTTTGGCGTGTTATGGATTTTTATAATACGCCAAAACTATATCCAAAAACATAATCTTAGCGTATTATAAGTTATCACACATTACGCCAAAAGTAACTTGTATTTGAAGCTGCATAAAGTTCAATTATGGAGAGCTAAACACAGACATTCAATATCGCACGAGCCAGATCTGAGATTTAAACTTTCATTTTCTGCCATGGCTACAGCTTTTTGATTCTTTTAATCAATGGCACATAGCTACGGTAGACAAGACAGTCTTAAAGACAAAATCCATTAAAGGAACCGCTTTTTATCAAACAAAATATGCACATTCCACCTTACTTATTCATGGATAAAAGAACAGCTTTAGCAGGACAAACAGTTGTCATTACAGGTGCCAGCAGCGGCGCGGGAAGGGCGGCGGCATTGGAGTTTGCGCGTTACGGCGCTAATGTGGTCATTGCAGCCAGAAATGAAGCGGCGCTTAATGCGGTGAAAGCGGAATGCGAAGAACTTGGCGCACAGGTTTTGGTCGTAACAACCGATACCAGCGATGCCAAATCCATGATCAACCTGGTCAACGCGGCGGTCTATTGGCAGGACCGGATCGATGTCTGGATCAATAATGCCGGTGTGCTGGCAGCGGGCGACTTTGACGTTACTCCTATGGCCGTCCATGAACAGATTATTAAAACAAATTTACTGGGCTATATGAACGGCGCCCATGCGGTCTTACCTGTCTTTAAAAAACAGCAATGGGGCACGCTGATCAATAATATCTCTATAGGGGGCTTTTTGCCTGTGCCTTACGGCGCAGGTTATACTGCGTCGAAGTTCGGGTTACGCGGGTGGTCGGAAGCGCTGAAAGCTGAATTGGCAGGCTGGCCGGAAATCTACATCTGCGATCTTTTCCCTGCATTTTTAGATACGCCCGGCATTCTGCACGCGGCTAATTACACGGGAAAAGTTTTGAAGCCTGCACCACCTGTATATGATCCTGTACGCCTTGCGCAGGCAATGGTCAGTACTGCTGCTGATCCTTCGTCCAATGCCTATGTAGGCAGCACCTCTCTCCTGTTGAAATTTTCGCATGCTGTTTTCCCGGAACTGACTACGAAGGTAACCGGCTTCGTTATACGCCGCTATTTGAAAAATGCTTACCAGATCGCTTTGTCCGACGGGAACATATTTACGACCGTGGATTATGGAATGAGTATGCATGGCGGCTTTGGCCTCCCGGGCAAGCCTAAGGCGCACCGCAAATACATTGCCGGGGCAATGATCGTTGGCCTTGCTGCAGGTCTGATGTTATTTAAAAGCCGCAAATAAAGTTCGATAATTTATTTCCAAAATCCTTACTCAGAATAAATATCATCCATCCAGCTAACGGATGCCGCCGGCGTCTCCGTTTAAACATGCTCAATTGGAATGGGTATCATTAGCTTATGATTACCGGACGCGGGGAAAAGACCGGCCGTAAGAATCCTATTGATTTGGTTACATTATGTGGGGAATGAGGTGCCCAAAGGATTAGTCTGCAAAAAAGGCTAACCATGTTCGGTTAGCCTCGCTGTTAATCACTTAACATTTTTGCATTGCATTAGTAAAGATTTCTCTTATCCGGATCGGTGCGCTCCGTTTCGTCAATTCAAATCATCTTCTTTATCCGCTCCCGGATCTTTTACTATAACCGGAGGTGTGTTCCTGTTATAGAACCTATCCTCGTTGAAGTGATCATGCGCGTAAAAATCATCTCTGTTATACGCCACAAAACCAGTTGCACCCAATCCTTCAAAGATATGCCTTACTGTAGATTCCGTATCGGGTGTAACATAATCCTTTTTATAAGCAGGCAGTTGAATAAGCTGCCCGGCAGTCACCGGAACAAGCACCACTTTACCGTCATTATAAGGATCATAAATACTATCATTATTGTCTGTATTTAGATTTGCATCAGATTCCAGCCCGCTATCTATCCGGCCTTCAGCTTCGTTATCTTGCTGCACCCAGTTATCGGCATCCTGAATATCGCCATTATTATATAAACTGGCTATACCTATTGGCACCAATACCTTTTTGTCCTCATCGAGACCTAATTTGTTACCGTCTAAATCGACTACCAGATAGCGTACCTTGCGTGACTGCGGATCGAAAAGCAGCTCGCCGACCTTACCGATCTGCTGCCCAAACTCGTTTTTCACATCCCAGCCTTTTATATTAGGTTCTCCGTCAACGATCTCATAATCACTGCCACCCAGTTCTACCAGGTGATTATATTTATTTTCTTCTAAAGCCATGACTTTCATTTTAAATTTTACTGATCTGTTTATTATTGTTTCGCCGGAAAAGCAACAATTTCCACATTACGGTTTTGCTGTCTTCCGCTGGCAGTAGCGTTACTGGCTACCGGTTCTTTTTCGCCGAGAGAATGGATAGACACTTTATCTTCTTCAACACCCCCGGTTTTAACCAGCCAGTCTTTTACCGCCGCGGCGCGTTCAGCTCCTAATTGCTTATTATGTGCGGCTGTCCCGGTTGAATCCGTACTTCCGAATACGCCGATAGATGCTCCTTTAAAACGCGTGTTCAGGGAGGCCACGATCTGCTTCAGTTTCGCTTCTGCGCTGCCCTGAATCGCTTTCTGATCCGATGCAAACAGAATATTCTCACCAAGAGAATAGATGGTGTATTCATCATTTCCGCGTACGCTGATATCTTGATCGGTTATATCCGGATCGGACGATTGGGGAGCATTGAAATCTACTTTGCTCCAGTCCGGCTCCGTTGCAGCCAGAGCGTTTTCCCTATCAATTGTAGTATCTGTAGAATCTGCGGTTGCTACCCCATTGGTATTACTGCCGCAGCCTCTAAACAGGAATAATAAAATTGCCAATGCGATTATTGCCAGCAAAAGCCAGATCCACCAGGGTGTCCCGCTTTTAGGTTTTACTTCTAAATGAGCCATATTTGTTATGTTTTTTAAAGTTTTGTTTTAATTTAATATTTATAAAATTCCAATTGCTTTTTGTGATATGATGCTTCAATCCAAGTTATAGATAGATTTAATAATTTACAAGAAATTGCTCTTGCTGCAGGCTATTATGGTGTTCAATAATTATCTTCGGTCTCCTTATTCCTGCCTCAAAAAAGCAGGGATAAGACCCGCTAAATCCTGTATGTTTAAAGATTTTTCGGGACAATTGTTTTAATTTTTTTTTAATGTACTGACGGTTAATTCTTTATTGATATAATCAGCAAAAAGCCGCTGTGGTTCTATCATACTTAACCCGTCATGCTGTTAACTGGCCAGGGCATGTTTCTGGCGGCTGGTGAGTTGTTATTTTTAAAGCCTGTATACTGAAAAACGACACACAATCCGCAACGAATTTCATTTAATTAATTATTATCTTCGCCTTAATAGGGCAATATTTCGCAATATTACCTTTATCAATTGGAATTACATTTTTTCAAACGGCAATTGTTTTATACATCTACTATGGCAGTAACAAACTTAAATATCAGGAGATCGTGCTTAACAGCATTGTTCTTCTTAACTGGTATTATCCGGGCTGGCGCACAGGATATAACAGGAATATGGCTAACTGCCAATGATGAAAGTAAAATTCAGATTTACAAATCGGGCAATGGTTTATATCAGGGAAAACTGATATGGACAAAAGATCAAAGTGAAAAAGCAAAAAAATTTCACGGTTCTATGATTTTGACAAATTTTAAAAAAGAAGGAGAAACAGCCTACAAAGGAAAAGTGCACGACCCAAGAGAATCCAAAACTTACAACTGCACTATCACAATGAAAAATAAAAACGATTTGGATTTGCGGGGCTATGTTGGCTTTTCGCTATTGGGAAGGACAGAACATTGGAAACGCAGTATTGATTAAAATAGAACGTTATGTGTAGATTAGCTTATTCTTCACATGTTCATGCATAAATTAGATTTGTTCCTTCCTTATTTCACAATATTTCCATACCTTTGACCCCTGTGAAAATTGAAGTCAACTGCTTCAGCCTGTTGTACTCGGAACCCGGAGATTCTACCGGCAAACTCAAGCTTTTTCATTTATTTTCTGATATTAATCATTGGGATTGTGACATTAAAGGGCTTGTTATTGCTTACGGACCGGGAGTAGAATTTACCTCACACGAGTGGCTAAGTGAAACCATCAACGAACAAAACATTAAAAATTCATACCACATTAACTGAAATGATTAATTACATCAAATTACCTGCTGTACTCCTGCTCGAAGACGGAACTGTGTATCACGGAAAAGCGGCGGGCAAAATCGGCACTACTACGGGGGAAATTTGTTTTAATACGGGCATGACCGGCTACCAGGAAATCTTTACAGATCCCTCCTACTTCGGCCAGATTATGGTTACCACCAATGCACATATCGGTAATTACGGAATCAACAGTGAAGAAATTGAATCGGGCGATATCAAAATTGCCGGACTTGTCTGCAAGAATTTCAACATTGCTTTCAGCAGAAAAATGTCTGAAAGGTCTATTCAGGATTACTTCCAGGAAGAAAACGTTGTGGGAATTTCTGATGTCGATACCCGCTCGCTGGTTCGCCATATCAGGGATAAAGGGGCGATGAATGCGATTATTTCCTCAGAAATCCTTGACATTGATGAGCTGAAACAGAAACTCGCTGAAGTTCCTTCAATGGCAGGTCTGGAGCTTTCGTCACAGGTGAGTACCAGACAACCCTATTTTTACGGGAAGGAAGACGGCAAACACCGTGTCGCCGTACTTGACCTCGGGGTAAAAAAGAACATTCTCCGCAACTTTGATCACCGGGATGTATATGCAAAGGTTTTTCCGGCCACTACCTCATTTGAAGAAATGGAAAAATGGGCTCCTGACGGATATTTTATATCTAATGGCCCCGGCGATCCTTCAGCGATGGATTATGCCATTGACACAGTAAAAAAAGTATTATCTGCAGATAAACCGTTGTTCGGTATCTGCCTTGGACATCAGTTGCTTGCCCTGGCAAATGATATCCGCACGATTAAGATGTTCAACGGACACCGCGGATTAAATCACCCGGTTAAAAACATAATTTTAGATCATTGCGAAGTTACTTCCCAAAACCACGGTTTTGGTGTGGTTGCTGACGATGTGCGCGATTCTGACAAAGTAGAAATTACACACGTTAACCTCAATGATAATTCTATTGAGGGGATCAGAGTGAAAGACAAAAAAGCTTTTTCGGTACAATACCATCCGGAATCTTCGCCGGGCCCTCATGATTCGCGGTATCTGTTTGATCAGTTCGTGGATATGATGGATTAACAAAAAGCCGTTTGCAACCATTTGTAAACGGCTTTTCGCTGATAGATATCAGATATCAAAACTGAAAATCTTGTTTCAGTTTCGGAATCTGACATCTGAGGTTGTATAAAGAGCCTTGTGCTCAAAATCACAATTTAATGTAATATTAGTTATTTTTGAAACACTTAAAAATGCTACTTTTGGGCCGGTCTGCCTGGTGTTGCCACACCTAATGCATCAGTTACTCAAAGGAGTGCAGACATCAGAACAAAATGCCAGTTAGGTACAATTTAATTTAATAAAAAAACAATGAGCTTAATTTTAGACGTACATGCCCGCCAGATACTTGACTCGAGGGGCAATCCTACTGTAGAAGTAGACGTAATCACAGAAAACGGAACTCTTGGACGCGCTGCCGTGCCATCAGGTGCTTCTACCGGACAGTTTGAAGCTGTTGAACTGCGTGATGACGACAAGAGCAAGTATATGGGAAAAGGCGTTCTGAACGCTGTTAAAAATGTTAATGAAAAATTAGCTAAAGAACTTCAGGGTATTGATGTTTTCGATCAGAATACCATTGATCAGTTGATGATCGACATTGACGGAACTCATAACAAAGGCGCTATCGGTGCAAATGCAATTCTTGGTGTTTCTCTCGCAGCAGCAAAAGCAGCAGCTCAGGAAAGCCGCCAGCCATTATACCGCTATGTGGGTGGTGTAAATGCCAATACCCTTCCTATTCCGATGATGAATATCATGAACGGTGGTGTTCATGCCGATAACAAGATCGACTATCAGGAATTCATGATCATGCCTGTTGGCGCTGATACATTCTCTGAAGCATTAAGAATGGGTACTGAGGTGTTCCATAACCTGAAAACAGTATTAAAGAAAAAAGGCTATTCTACCAACGTAGGTGATGAAGGTGGTTTTGCTCCAGAAATTCAGAGCAATGAAGAAGCTATTGAAACCGTTCTTCAGGCTATTGAAGCTGCCGGTTACAAACCGGGCGAACAGATCTATATCGCTATGGATGCTGCAAGTTCTGAAATGTATGATGAAGCCACCAAAACTTACAAATTCTATAAATCAAATCCGGGCCGTATCTTAACAGGCGACGAAATGGTTGCTTACTGGACTGAATGGGTGAACAAATATCCTATTCTTTCTATTGAAGATGGTTGTGCTGAAACTGATTGGGACGGCTGGAAAAAATTAACTGACGCTCTTGGTAAAAAAGTTCAGCTAGTTGGAGATGATTTATTTGTAACCAATGTTAAATTCCTTGAAAGAGGGATTGCAACGGGTGTTGCTAATTCAATCCTTGTAAAAGTTAACCAGATCGGTTCTTTATCTGAAACGATCAATGCTGTAACCCTTGCTCAAAACAATGGCTACACTTCAGTAATGAGTCACCGTTCAGGAGAAACAGAAGATACTACTATTGCAGATCTTGCTGTTGCTTTAAACTGTGGCCAGATCAAAACTGGTTCTGCATCCCGTTCAGACAGGATTGCGAAATACAATCAATTGATCCGTATTGAAGAAGAACTTGGCGCTTCTGCCCGTTTTATTGGCAAAGACCTTAAGTTCCTGAAATAATTAATTTTAGTTGAAGGTTGAAAGTTGCGGGTTGAAGGAAGGGATTAACTTCCTTCAACCTGTAATTTTCAACCTTTTTTTGATTTTTTCCGCTTTCCGCTTTCAACCTTCTGCCCGCTGCCCATAACTTTTTTATCAAAAAACTCACATATGTTTTTATATTTGTATACTATGAAACTGACAGCAGGGTTATTCAGGAACAAATATTTCCTTGTCACCATCGTTTTTGGAGTATGGATGATGTTTTTTGACCGGAATGATCTGATGTCTCAGCATGAATACCGCTCTCAGCTCAGTAAATTAAAAGAGGAAAGGGACTTTTACATCCGTGAGACAGAGCAGGTTAAGAAGGATCTGGATGAACTGACAACCAATCGCGAAAGACTGGAAAAGTTTGCACGCGAGAAATACCTCATGAAAAAAGACAATGAGGATGTCTATGTTATTATTCCGGAAAAGGAAAAAAAGGATAGTTCTTTATTCTGATTCTTCTTTTTGATGAGTTTAATGTTTAAAATGTGAGTTTTTTTATTAATTTTTTTGCGGGCCTCTGTATAACAGCTTTCGCTTTGCTACCGGAGAATATTTTTGCTCAACAGCAGCTCCCAAACGTCTCTCCAAATGAAGTTACGGTCCCCGGCCAGAACAGTAATGATAAATTAACAATAAGTTATATCGGTGAGATCAAAGGACGTTCGTATATTAAGATAACGTTGGAACCCCTCCGCGAAGAATTGTTACAGTCCGGAAAAAACAAAAACCTGATTCAGTATAAAGGCGCCTGCTATGAAGCTGCGAACGACAAAACCTATGCTGTAACTGCGACTTTTAATCCCGAAGACGGATCATGGAAAATAAAGTGCTATAACAAGTATGGGCAGTATGTTTCTTTTTTCCAGGGCCGCGAAACTTCAGAAGAGTCTATAGAAGGCACATGGAAAGATAAACGTCAAAGCCTGATTTTTTATCTTTTTAAAAAGCCCGGTAATTAGAGTTCACCATCCAGTTTTCTGCTGAACCATTCTATCGTTAACAGTGAGACAATAATAAAGAAGATCCATTTCAGATTGATCAGATCTTCAAATTTCCGGTCCTCGTAAGAAATAGTTTTGACCAGTTCATTTTTTCTCACCATATCACTAAGGCGATCCAGTTCCCGGGGCGTGATCATTTCACCGCCGCTTTGTTTTGCAAGGGTATAAAGCAGATGATGATTAGCAGTTGTTTGCCGTAATTCTGCCTGCTGCTGTATGACTACAAATTTTCCTTCTGAATAAAGCTTTTTATTATTCCCCGGTTCCGTTTGGGCCGTGAATGAATACTCGCCGGGAGGTAAAGTGCCCGCGTCAAGGATGTAAGTATTTCCAGTCCTCGAAAAAACAAAGGGATAGCTGCGGTTCCGGGCGCTTTTAATAACCACGGAAACATCTGGTGTGTTAATTAGCTCATAAGCATCATTATATAATTCAGCATTCAGGAATACATGATCATTTTCACCAAATGTTGTAGCAGAAGGATACGTCCTGAACTTCCTCTTGTCGTCCTTACCTGCCAGGTACTGCACTATTTTTGACAGCAATCCGTCTACTAATTCATGACTTCCATTGATGCGGAAATCATTAAGGCGCCAGCGCCAGATTCCTTCCCCCGCCAATATCCCAACTTTTCGTTCAAAAGCATCAGACAGCAGCAAGAGAGGTCTGTCGGTCAATAAATGGCCTATCTGCTGAGAAAATAAAATGGAGGCAGGAGATTTAATCCGGTAAGCACCGGAAGGGGCTAGAAGTGGCCCTAAGTCCGGAGCTTCTTTAAGCAGTTTCCCGTCGGGGACAAATGTATAGAAATTACTGTTTATACCGGCAGTAACCTCCTGCAGACTTCCCCCCGGGCTAATCTGGAGAAGATTCTGAGAAGCTGAGAAAGCTGCAATATTACTCTGAGCTCCCAGAATAAAAAGCAATGGTTTTTGTGCTGCTGCCTGCAATAATTGCGTAGCCGGTACAGTAAGTGACGGAATCTGGTGGAGGATCAGCAGATCGGCATCTTTTAAATCAGTTATGTTAAGGCCTGCATTCAGGATAACCTTTACTTCGTAATTTTTATTCGCTTCTATACTTTGCTTTAGCGCGCTGACATCGGGATGAGGGGAGTTTGCCAGAATTACAATTTTCTGTTTTCCGTCCAGTATCTCCACAAAAAAATCTTCTGTATTATTCTGTGTTGAAAGTTCTTCCCCTACAGATGCCAGCTTTACAGTAAAACGATGGATACCCTTTGATGAGGCCCTTAAAGTTAATGGAAGAGTCAGGCGAAACTCGTTGGAATTAATGCTAAATGATTTTTCAAAAAGACGGCCCGTTTTATCAGAGACCGTCAGGCGGCTGCTTTTTCCCCTGCACAGAAAAGCTTCTATACTTACTTCAACCTGAAAATCATTTCCTGTATAGGCAATGGTGTTATAATTGATGTTTGAGATCAGCAGATCTTTCTTTGGGACTGTGTCGCCCAGGGCTATGGTAAAAACAGGTGCATTAATGGCTGTCGCCTGATATTGCGGATTCCCTCCCCTGTTATATATTCCATCAGTCGCCAGAATAACGGCTCCTACGTTACGGTTAGCGAAACGGTCGTTAATATAACGAAAAAGAGAGGTGATATCTGTAATGCTTTCGTTAAAGGAATAATGCGATCCGCTTTTCACCTCTTCTCCGATTGTAAGCGCCCTTACTTCATAATCAGCGGACAGTTTTTTACGGATTTCTTCAATCTGCGCAGAATAAACCTTAAGATCAAAATCCTTTGGTCTTACCAGTGCCAGTGATGAAGAATTATCCTGTGCAAAAATAATAACGGGTTTCTCAACTGTTTTTTCCGTGAGCTTAATGAACGGGGCATACAGCAGGAAACAGATGAGAGAAACCGAAAGGGCACGGATTGAGAACAACCACTTCTGGCTTTCTACAGAAAATGAACCTTTTCTTCTGTAAAGCAAAAAAGCGTAACCCAACCCCAGCAACAGGCTACATACTAACCATAGACACGAGTATATGTTAAACTGAGGCATATATTTTTAGCTGTTTGCTGTCGGCGGTCAGCCACGGCATTAAAGCATCTTCTTATCTTGTTTGTTTAACCGGAGCTAAGCTAACGCTGGCAGTTAAGAACTTTTTTTAAAGCATTCCACCGTCAACAGCCAGCACCTGTCCTGTAATATACGCACTCAGATCTGAAGCAAGGAAAACACAGGCATTAGCAACATCATCTGTTTCACCGGCACGTTTCAAAGGGATACCCTGCTCCCAGCCCTGCACAACTTTCGGATCAAGAACTTCTGTCATTTCAGTCTTAATGAACCCGGGAGCAACCACGTTGGTACGGATATTCCTGGAACCAAGTTCTTTTGCCATCGATTTTGAGAAGCCAATAATACCTGCTTTAGAGGCGGCGTAATTACCCTGTCCGGCATTTCCCTGAACACCCACTACCGAGCTCATATTTATAAAAACTCCTTTACGGTTCTTCATCATGATTTTAGAAGCAGCCTTAGTAAGGTTGAAAACCGATTTAAGATTTACTTCAAGCACTTCATCCCATTGTTGCTCGCTCATACGCATTAACAAGCCGTCTTTTGTAATGCCTGCGTTGTTAACCACGATATCAACGGTACCGAAATCAGTAACAATGTCATTAATTAACTTTTCAGCTTCATCAAATCTAGAAGCATCGGATTTATAACCTTTTACTTTTGTACCTGACTGCTGCAGTTCCTGCTCTAAAGCCAGGCCTTTTTCAACAGACGACAGGTAAGTAAACGCCACGTTAGCGCCATGGTCAGCAAATTTTTCAGCAATCTTACGGCCTATGCCTTTTGAAGCGCCTGTAATGAGCGCGGTTTTTCCTTCGAGTAATTTCATAAAGTGTAATAATTGACAGCGAAGTTATATTTTTTTTCAGATATCCTACATTTTCTCCAGATGCTCAAGGATAGAAACCGGTCTTTTATCTTCACCTAATGCTACAAAAGTAAGCACGCCGTGTATGGCGAGCTCTCTGTGTTCCTCATACATCTGTTCGACGTAAATATCAACACCTACTTTTAAACTCGTGCGGCCCACTTCTGTAACCCTTGCTATCAACTCTACAATGGTTCCTGAAGGAATCGGTTTATTAAAGTTGATACGGTCTGATGATACTGTAACCACTGGTAGCCGGGTAAAACGGGTAGCAGCAATAAAGGCTGCTTCATCCATCATATGCATGGCCACTCCGCCGTGGAGGGTATCATAGTGATTGGTATTTGTAGCGAAAACAGGTTTAAATATCCGGGTTTCCGATTTTTCGATACGTTCTTCAATATTCATTCTCCAAAGGTAAGGCCCTTTAAGCAGAAAGCGTAAAGCTGAAAGGGTAAAGCTGAAAGCAGAAAGGGTAAAGCCGAAAGCAGAAAGGGTAAAGCCGAAAGTAACTCCTTATTTCTCTGCAGGAATAAAATTCATTGAGATGGAATTTACGCAGTGCCTTGTATTCTTGGAAGTAAAGCCTTCGTCGAGGAAAACGTGACCGAGATGGGCGCCGCAGTTAGCACAAACGATCTCCGTCCTCATGCCATCGGCATCCGGGATCCGCTTTACAGCGCCTTTTATTTCATCATCAAAGCTTGGCCATCCGCAATGGGAATCGAATTTATCTTCCGACCGGTAAAGCGGGGCATTGCAGCGCTTACAGGCATAAATCCCTTTTGCCTTGTTATTGAGATACTTGCCAGTGCCGGGGTACTCTGTTGCCTTGTTAATTATTACCCGTTCTTCTTCGGGTGTTAATTTATTGTAATTCATATTTTTAGTTATTTTTACAGGCTCCTGTTGCTTGGTCTTTTTATCCTGCCCGCACGAATGCAGAGCAATGAACAAAAGACAACCAATTATCCAGATAGTTTTTTGCATGCTTGCTTTTTATCTATAACGTATAATTCCTGCTGATTAATATAAGGAGCCTGCATCCTGTTTCTGTTCAAAAATTCGGCTACATTTGTTCCTGATAAAAACATTCAATGAAAATCACTCTCCTTGTACTCGGAAAAACAGAAGAGAAATACCTGAAAGATGGGATCGGGAAATATACAAAGCGGCTCAAACATTATGTAAAGTTCGAAATCATTGAAATTCCTGAGCTAAAGAACACAAAGAACCTTACTGAAGATCAGCAAAAAGAAAAGGAAGCAGAGCTAATCAAAAAGTATATCAGTACCACCGGTCACATGATATTGCTGGATGAGAAGGGCGAAGAATTCACCTCGCCGCAGTTTTCAGTTTTTCTGAGTAAAAAGATGCTGGGCAGTGTTCAAAACCTGGTGTTTGTAATTGGAGGCCCATATGGATTTGACAATACTATCTATGCTTTGGCTAACGGTAAGATTTCCCTGTCTAAGATGACCTTTTCGCATCAGATGGTCAGGCTGTTCTTTGCAGAGCAGGTATACAGGGCATTTACAATTTTAAAGGGGGAACCATACCATAACGAATAAAAAAACCGTTATATAATTATGTTACCAAAACCGAGAAATTATCGATATAAGGGAATAAACCCGGGCAGTGAGCAAAAACGCTTCTGGCTGTTAATGCTGATAGGCCTGCTTCTTGGAGCAGCGATTATTTATTTGTTCTGAGAACGTTTTCCGGCGGAATTATAAATATGGTCTGAGCAGGTTGAGTCAGACCATATTTACAGTTATGCCCTCATTATTCAGCAGGTTCACTATTCTTTACAGGAAGTTCCGGAGCTTCTTCGGTAAACAGCGGCAGCTCTTTGATAATATTATACCAGTTGATAATTTTCTTCATATCCGAAGCATAGACTTTCTCCTGATCATGGCCTGGCGCTACCTCATTGAAATAAGCGCGGAGGCTTTTCCCGTCAGCTTTGGCATCCGGAACAGAAGCGCTGTCTTTCATCCTGGCGAAAATATCAATCAACCTAAGGTCTTCATCTTCTCCAAATACAGTGATATCTTCCAGTGATGCAAGTTTAGACGTAGAAAGGTTAACAATAAGTTTCACCTTATGTCCATCTAAGCTCTCCAGCACAAAACCCGATTTATTCTGCCCGATCACTTTATGTAATCCGGGTTTACCAGAAACGGATACTATTCCTCTTAAATTCATTTATTCCTCAATTATATCAATCCCTAAAATCTTATCTCCCTGACGGATGTCGTCTACAACATCTACATTCTCAACAACCTTTCCGAAGCAGGTATGGTTACGGTCTAAATGAGCTGTGTTGTTGCGACTGTGGCAGATAAAGAACTGGGAGCTTCCTGTATCGCGGCCTGCATGGGCCATTGACAATACACCACGGTCGTGATACTGGTTATCTCCGGTAAGCTCACATTTAATACGGGTACCCGAACCACCGGCACCTGTTCCTGTAGGATCGCCGCCCTGTATAACGAAATCAGGAATTACACGGTGAAATGTAACACCATCATAAAAGCCTTCCTTAGCAAGCTTCAGGAAATTAGCTACTGTATTCGGAGCGTCTTTATCGTAGAACCCTACGGTCATGTCGCCTTTTTCTGTTCTTATAATTGCTTTGCTCATGATTTTCTGTTTTGAGCGGCAAAGTTAACTATTTATCGCAAACTAAGATAAAAACTGTTTTAGGTATCCTTTGAAGAACAGTTTTACAGATGAAATTTAGAGCGGTATCTGCCGACAGACATAAATTCAACTCCTTTCAGTACTTTTGACCGTTATTTCGCCGTTATTAACAACATGCTCAGGATCCGGTTTTCTATCATTTTCATTGTTTTCACTCTGACATCAAGGGCTGCATCTATCCTCATACCGATGGATGAGGACCAGAAAAACCATCTCAAGGCATACGGACTCACTTACTGGGCTCTGAAAAACGGGCTGGAAGCCAACTGGCTTTTGAATTACAGGGGAGGAAGTTTTCTGATGAACTATGCCTCAAACATTGAAAACGAATGCAAGATCCGCGGGATCTCCTATGAGGTACTGGCAGATGCAAAAACAAATTCGATCCTCAGCGAAATTGCCGACCCGCAGGTAAACATGGAAATTGTAAAGCTTGAAAAAGCTCCGAAAATTGCTGTTTATTCGCCCAAAAACAAGCTGCCCTGGGACGATGCCGTAACGTTGGTACTAAGTTATGCCGAAATTCCCTATGATATTGTTTATGATGAAGAAGTGCTGAAAGGCGAATTGCCCAAATACGACTGGCTGCACCTTCATCATGAGGACTTCACCGGACAGTATGGAAGATTCTGGTCGGCATTCCGTACCGCTTCATGGTATATTGAAGATGTAAAACTCCAGGAAGCTACAGCGAAGAAGCTGGGATATAAAAAAGTTTCGCAAATGAAGCTGGCAGTGGCTAAGACTATCAGGGATTTCTGTTCCGGCGGTGGATTTCTTTTTGCCATGTGCTCGGGAACCGACAGCTTCGACATTGCCCTTGCGGCCGAAGGAACGGATATATGTGAAAGTATGTTTGACGGCGACGGGTCTGATCCCGGCGCCCAGTCAAAACTGGACTTCAACAAGACATTCGCTTTTCAGAATTTTAAGCTGGATATGAACCCCTATAACTATGAGTTCTCAAATATCGATGTTACTCCAACCCGGACCCTGCCGCGTTCTGAAGACTTTTTTACCTTATTTGATTTTTCTGCTAAATGGGATATCATTCCTACCATTCTTACCCAAAATCACGATAAAGTAGTAAAAGGCTTTATGGGGCAAACTACAGCGTTCCGTAAGAGCCTGCTTAAGCCTGATGTTCTTGTAATGGGCGAAACGAAAGTTGCCGGAGAGGTCCGGTACATTCATGGAGATTTCGGAAAAGGGCAATGGACTTTCTACGGGGGTCACGACCCTGAGGATTACCAGCATGCTGTTGGAGATCCTCCTACTGATCTGAGCCTGCACCCCAACTCCCCGGGTTACCGGCTTATCCTGAATAATGTATTATTTCCGGCGGCAAAAAAGAAGAAACAGAAAACCTAGGATTAAGTTATACGTAATAAGTTATAAGTATAAATCGTCTGAAATCCTTTTAATTCAACACTGGCTAATCATAAAAATTCCACATCACCCCGAACTTGAATAAAGTGTTCGGCATGGGATAACGGTTTACAGTATAATATCCTTTTGATGTCAATCCCTGATTTGCATAATCATAACGCACAAAAATATTGGCGCGTCTGAGAGAAAAACGTGCCCAGAGATCTACAATGGGATAGGAAGAATATTTCACCGCATAACCGTTGTAGAACTGACTTACATTGATTGCATAGGAAGGAGCGGTAAAAACAGTGTTCATCCTTGCATCGAAACCCAGATTAGCCGTAAGGGCCTTTTTAAAAAAACTGTTACCATAATAGAAGCTGTTATAGGTATAGAACTCAGGCGTCCTCAGCATATCCTGGTAATCGGTTTTCTGATAAACGGCAAAGCTCTCCAGGTTAAATTTACCAAAGCTGAATTTTTTGCTTACAGTAAGTTTCAGAAAGCTGATATTACTTCCCTCCTGCCTTGGTTCAATAACATTCGGAAAAGTAGTTTCCGCAAGGTAGAGGTAATTAGTGATCAGAAAGTATTCAGCTTTCGCATTTAACATGAATTTTGGATTGATATAGGCAAAAGAGAGATTATTAATTTTAGTTTTATCAAAACTATAATCCCAGTTATGATAAGTATAATCCAGCCGGTCGTAAATCTGCTCAGGAGATTTATTCTGGGCATAAGCCCCCAACAGCACCCTGCCAACAGAGCTGCTCAGAAGAAACTGCACTTTGGCATCATAAAGGTAGTCGCCTGCGTTTCTCCCCTGTATAATCTGCTGGATATCGCCGTTAACAGAGACCCGGTCGCTAAAGCGGTAACCGAGATTCCCTTTAATGGTTATATTCTGAAAACTTGTTTTATAATCCATCTGCTGATAGTGGTACAGATCGTGCTGCAACCCCACATCAAGCTTCAGTTCATTCTTGATAAAGCTCAGCGAATGCCCCCGAAGATAAAAGCTGTACATAAATTCGTTCCGCAGATCTTTTACTACGGTAGAATCAGCGGCAACGGCAGCATCATTGGCAATGTCGGGAAACACATTATAAGGATCTGAATCATTTTTATAGAAACGGTAGAGATCGGACGAATAGCTTAATAAATGCGATATCCTCTGAGTTGGCAATATTTTAGAGGCGGGGTCCTTTGCTACGCTGTCTAGCCTGCCTATATAATAAAATTGTTTCAGGTAAAAGCCCTTTTGCTTCCATAGCTGCCTTGCCGGATCGCTGGTATTATTTAATCGTACCGTCTCTTCAGGCGCGCCAAGGGTACTTGGAGAAGTAAAGATGGAATCGTTGAGAACAGAACCGTTCTCTTCTGCCTTTAAAGTGTTAAAAAGTCCGTTTACCAAAATATTATATCTCTTTTTAGGCGATTCATACCAGGTAAAAACTGCGGCATTCAAATGATCGGCATTTTGATTCCGGTATATTCCACGTGCACCAATGCGAAAATAATCGGCTCCGACATTCCAGTTCGGTTTAATATTCTGGGAATGGATCACCCTGAAAATTTGCTCTGCCTGAGTGCCGCTCACATAATACAGTGAAGTAAAGGGCGTACGGGCGCGGTAATACTTCAGGGAATCTTCCGTAAGGCGGTAAATATCCATTGAGTGGAAGCCGGGGTCAAAACCAATACTCTTTGAGGGGTTAAAAAGCATCTCACGGTAGGGAGTGCCCAGATTGCCAAGGTTAACTGTAGGTCTTTCCGGCTGGTTCAAAACGTTATAATTGTGAAACCGGTTAAGGGTAGTATCAATAGGTATTGTTTGGGTACTATCTTTCAGAGCTCCAATAGTAGTGTACCTGATATATTTTGAATTAAAAATAACCGTATCGCGCGATTTTTCTTCCAGCTTTCTCAGCGAATCAAGATCAGCCCCTTCAACAGGAGTTACCGGTTCTTGTGCGAAAGCAACGCCCCGCACAAATAATAACAATACTCCTGTAAGTACAACTAAAAGATATTTCATCAAAATTCTATCAATATTTATAAAGAGGCCAGCAGCTCTTTTAATATAAGCGTCATTCTAGGTTCTGATTCCTGTGCAACCCTCACTATTTCGTCCACAGATACGGGTACCGGATTTTCGGGGAACCCTTCATCTGTTATAACAGAAACCGCAAAAACAGGGAGCCCCATATGGTTTGCCACAATTACTTCCGGAACCGTACTCATGCCAACCGCGTCACCGCCGATAATCCGGAGATATTTGTATTCAGCTCTTGTTTCCAGATTTGGGCCTGCAACAGACACATAAACGCCCTTATGGCATCTTATGTTATTGGCGGCAGCAATTTGAAGGGCCTTTTCTATCATTCCCTTGTTGTATGGTTCGCTCATATCAGGAAAGCGCGGGCCAAAATCGTCGTAATTTCTCCCCCGTAAGGGATTATCATGCTGCAAATTAATATGATCATCAATGATCATCAGATCGCCCTTTTTTATTTCAGGGTTAAGAGATCCGCTGGCATTTGATACAAACAGATGTTTAATCCCCAAAGCCTTCATTACCCTTACCGGAAACGTGATCTGCTTCATATCGTATCCCTCGTAATAATGGAAGCGCCCCTGCATTGCCACTACCTTTTTTCCCTGCAGCATTCCAAAAATCAATCTGCCCGAATGAAACTCTACTGTAGAGATCGGGAAGTCGGGAATATTGGTGTACATCAGCTTGTGTTCTACCTGAATTTCGTTAACGAGGCCACCCAACCCGGTTCCGAGAATGATACCCACCTCAGGCTCAAAATCCCCGATACGTTTTTTTATATATTCAGTGGTACTGTAAATGTTCTGAAACATAATTTTCTATTAAATTATCAAATTTTTGTGCGTCCGGCTCATGGATCTGTGCCCTTATGGGCAGATAATAAACCGGAAGAGCCGACAAAAGTTCAGCAAGTTCAGAAGCTTTCAATCTTTGAGCATCCTTTTCTGTTGTAATGATCAGTTTTTGTGCTGCTGCTTCACCATTAAAATCTTCTGCAAGTTTAGCAATATTTTTTGTGCTGAAGGGATGATGATCCGGGTAATCGTAATGCTTTATTTTGCAGCTGTATCCTTTAAGTTTTTCAAGCAGCGGAACCGGGTTTGCAATACCAGTGATCAAAAAGACAGACACCTTCGAATTAAGCTCCGCAAGTTGCATTTCCTGTCCGGAGAACAGGGGTTCCAGGTTTCCGTAGCGAAGGAAAGAGAAAAATAACGATTGATGTTTCAGGGGCTTTACCCTCAAAGCCAGGAGTGCTCTCTCTTCCATAGTCAGAGCCTCCGGTGTTTTTGTTATCACGATCATATCGGCCCTTTTCCTTCCGGCAAATGGTTCCCTGTAGTTTCCGGCAGGCAGAACCAGCATATAATCATGCACTCTGCTATAGTCAAAAAGCAGAATATTAAGTCCCGCCTTTACCGCCCGGTGCTGAAAAGCGTCGTCCAGCACGATCACATCGTGATTTTTCTGCAGCCGCTCGATCCCCTCCACCCGTTTTTCTGACACGGCAACCGTAATACCGGTAAACTTACGCCTGAACTGCAGGGGCTCGTCGCCGGCTTCAATGGCGGCATCTGTGGCGTTTACAAGGCGATAACCTTTAGTATTGCGGCCATATCCCCTGCTTAATACCGCGAGTCTGTAACGGTCCTTGAGCAAGCGGATAATGAATTCTGCCATAGGGCTCTTTCCGGCACCTCCGGCAGCAAGATTCCCGATACTGATCACCGGAATATTAAAACTGCGCGATGAAAAGATACCAGTATCATAAGCCAGGTTTCTCAGTCTTATAATAACCCCATACAGCCACGAAAACGGAAGCAAAAGAAGCCGCAGATATTGCATGCCATAAAAATAAGGAATTAGTAGTTCACATAAGGAGTTTATAGCTGATAAGTTAAGGAATGAGCTTCATCCTCATTATGTGTTAATACTCCCATTGCACTTACCAGTGCAGCTTCAACAGTTCCTCCATGTGGTCCCTGATATGCCGCTTCCCCGGCAAAATACAACGTATCTTCTATAGGATCGAACACTCCGGTAGTGTCGGGAATTTCAATTGTCGGATAGGTATAGGCTCCCCTGGCAAATGCATGATCTGCCCAGTTACAAACTTTCCAGGCCAGAAGCTCCGACTGCAGAGATGAAGCGCTCAGTCCAAAAATAGCGCTGAGAGACTGTAATGCTACCTTCAGGATCTGCTCATCCGAAGCATCATGATAGATATTTGCATCGGGGCCTCCCAACCATCCTGTAAGCACAGGCACTCTGCGGGGCAATTGCGTCCACCACGTGGGGAATTTTTCTTCAGAAAAAATAAAGCCGGTATCGCTGCCCGCTGGTTTCTCCCAGAAGGGTTCCCTGAAGTGTAACACAACTTTAATTACAGGGCCGAATCCGATAGAAGCGATCTTCTCCATCCGGTCAGGCAGCGGGGGATTAAAAACAATGGAACCGGAAATACCTTCTTCCAGTTGTAAAACTCCAACCGGAACTGTGCTTATAAGCTTGCCGCAGGTAAAACTTTCTCCGGCAGAAGTAAACACTTCCACATCATCCCTGCTCCAGTTAACCCGGGTAACAACAGACTGAAGACGAATGTCGCATCCGTAACAGATACACTCGCTGACCATAAAACTAATCAGGCTTGTATATCCTCCTTCCACACGGTATTGCTCGTCTTCATCCTGCTTCCATTCCTTCAGAAGGGCTAAGGCGCTCACTTTATCGGGATCGGCAGCATCAAATCCGCGCGCAAAACGCAGAACAGATTCTCTAAACCCACGGTATCTCTCTTCACCAAAATAGTTATTAAGAAAGGCAGACAAAGTCATGTCTTCCCTCAATAAACTGAGTTTTTCAATCAGTGAGGGCCAGTGTTCGTCGCCGTCCTGACCATCAATGGGTTTCCCCTGGTACATTTTTACACTTCTGCCTTCTACGGGATAATAATGAATCCCGGCTTCTTTTAACAGAGAGAGGGTGAAGGGCAATTTACCATGAATAAATTCGGCCCCCAGCAACACAGGAGAAGGGAATGCCGGGTCGTACACATCCCATATTCTCCCTCCGCATCTGTCGCCGGCTTCGAGTATAATTACCTCGTTCCCCGCTCTGGAAAGTTCGCGGCCAGCCATTAAGCCTGCCGCACCGGCACCTATGATAATAATCTTTGACATTTATATAATAACAAACTTAAATAAACTTGTTTTTATATACAAGTTCATCTAAACTGCATATAAAATAAGCTTATTCACCATATTATTTATTTTTAAAGGTGTTCATGAGTGCTTACGCTTTGCCGGTCTCTCATCTTCCTTTGAAGAACAGTTTTATAGATGGAATTTATTAATAAAACAGGAAAATAGTACAAAGAGTTTAACTATGAATGCGATGTTCAGAATGCAACAGGTTGAGCACCTTTTGAAAGCCCTTAAGTTAAAGCCCTTCCGGGAGCATTATTTACCTTATCTTTGCTCTCAAATCCAATAAGAATAAATGATCAAGCAAGCGCTTCTGAACCTGAAAATAAACGCACTGAACGAAATGCAGCAAACCGCGCTCAGCGCAGCAAAAAAAAGCGATGTGATCCTGCTTTCGCCTACAGGTTCCGGAAAAACGCTGGGGTTTTTATTGCCTTTACTCAGTCTGCTTGATTCAACTATACCAACCGTGCAGGTATTGATACTGGTGCCTTCAAGAGAGCTGGCTTTACAGATCGAACAGGTTTTCAGAACGATGGGCAGTGGCTTTAAAGTGAACTGCTGTTATGGCGGACACCCCGTAAAAACAGAAGTAAATAACCTCTCGCAGCCGCCCGCGGTGCTGATCGGGACGCCGGGGCGCATTGCCCACCATCTGCGTAAAGGAAATTTCAGCACAGCTACTATCCACACCCTGATACTGGATGAGTTTGATAAATCGCTGGAGTTTGGGTTTCAGGAGGAGATGACTTATATCATCAGGCAACTGCCTTCTGTAAAAAAACGGATGCTTACATCGGCGACAAAAATGAAGGAGATCCCTGACTTTACAGGCATGGTAAAGCCGGCAGAGCTCGATTATCTTAACAGTGCCGCTTCTGCCCCTGACATTAAGCAAAAGATGGTTATATCTGAAGCCGCAGATAAGCTCGACACCCTGTTTGCCCTTATCTGCAAGATCGGTGACCAGGCTACCCTTGTTTTCTGTAATCACCGTGAAGCTGTTGAACGCATCAGCGATCTGCTGTGGGACAGGGGATTACCGCACGATATTTTCCATGGCGGCATGGAACAGGAAGACCGCGAACGGGCGCTGCTGAAATTCAGGAACGGAAGTCACCGCCTGCTGATCACTACAGATCTGGCCTCGCGCGGACTCGACGTCCCCGAAATTGAGCACATCGTGCATTACCAGTTGCCGCATACGGAGGAAGCCTATTTACACCGCAACGGACGTACGGCACGGATGCATGCCAAAGGCACCTCTTACCTGATCCTTAACCGGGATGAAAAACCCGATTATTTAGAAGAACTGCCGGAAACTGAGGAGCTGCCGGAAAATCCCGTACTGCCAAAACCCTCTCCCTGGGCTACGCTTTATATTGCTGCCGGAAAAAAAGACAAAGTAAACAAAATGGATATAGTTGGTTTATTATGTAAAAAAGGCGGGCTCGGCAAAGACGATATTGGACTGATAGAGGTACTGGACCGTTCGTCGTATGCAGCCGTAAAACGTAACAGCATTGAGCGCGCCGTACAGTTAATAAAGGCCGAAAAAATAAAGAACAGGAAAGTTAAAATAGAGATTTCAAAATAATTACAAAAACATATCACCATGAGCAATAATGATATCATGAAGAAGCTTCGGGTAGCTTTAAAATTTACGGATGATGATATTGTAAAAGTGTTGGAACTGGCCAATTTCAGGACCACAAAGACAGAAATAAGCGCCATCTTCCGCAAAGATGATCATCCGAATTTTAAACCATGCGGCGACCAGATCCTCCGGAATTTTCTGAACGGGCTGATTATCCACATGCGGGGGCCAAGAACGTAAACTATATTTTTATTGAGGCTGATAAGGGTACCCGCGGTACCCTGCCTGCATATTTATTCATTATAAAGACGGTTTTGATGAAGAAGTAAATTTCTTCCCGATCAATCCAATGGCCCGCTATAAAATAGCGTTGCAATAACAACAGTTTTTGTACCACTACCAGCTTAGTTGTACAGGACTGCCATACTTAACAGATTCCTGGTTTATAAAGTTATTAAAGCCCGCTTCCGTACTGAAGCGCGGATCGCTTTTTTCCCATGCTGAGTAAAACCTGAATTCCGGGCTTTTTTCCGGAGAGACCTTCATAGAAACATAAAAGGTATTTTTTATATCTGTGCCTTCATTGGGCGTTGTACCGGTCCCGTCAAAACAGGCGGGTGGAGTAAGTATAGCCATACCCAGTTTGTCTTTATTCTCAGATTGCAGGTCGTACGTATAAATACCCCTGGCTCCGCCGCTGACAGGGGTAGTGAATTTTTTGCTGTAAAGGTTAACAATTCCGCTTACAAGTTTTGCATCCGCCGGGGCATTCTTTACGCTGACCTTGCTTTCATAAAAGTATTGTCCCCCGCTGATACTTATTTCTTCTGTTAAATTAACTGCAGGATAATTTTCAAGGGCTTTCCATTGAGGATAATGCATACGAAAAATCGCCCTTACCGGGCCATCAGCTACTTTTTCATAATAAACGGGACCCATATTTGCTCCTCCAAGCCGCACCAGCGTATCTTTTTGCCCGGCTAAAGGGACTGACAACGCCAGAGAACCGGCGCCCAGCGATTTACCAACAGCCAGGATATCCATTCCCCAGTACGCCAGGTGATGATAAATTACGTTAGGATCTGCCCCTACCGTGTCAAGCACCATCTTCGGGGTGGTTTTACCCCAGATATCCTTTGTGTTGCGTACATCAAAATAAATGCGGAAACCAACTTTATCGTTTTCCCATGCGGGACCTTCTGTCAGGAACGGCGGCAGCTCTTGTTTAGAAAAGTCGGTATTAGGCTGATCTGCCGGAATACTGTCTTTTTCGAGGGAAGGGCCAAATGTATCATCAGCATTCTTTCTTTGCTGACGGACATGTGCCCTTACAACTGCTTTTCCAATGATTCTATTGGTTACCGATACAGAAAAAGGGGCCTTCTCTCCGGGTTTAAAGGAGTATAGAAAGGCGGCCTCATCCCACTTACCATCTTTGTTCATATCATCGAACTGAACGATTACAGGCGCCTGGGCTTTACCTTTAATGTTTATAAAACTGCCATCCGGTATTTTGCCAAGCTTTTCTTCAAGAGTTCTTCTTGTAAGTATTACCAGCTCATCCTGCCGGTTAACAGAAGCTGTATTGCTTATGAAGAATTGCCGGGTACCCTGGGCAAATATACCTTCGGATGCCGGGGCTAATAGTACGATTGCTAAAAATGTGAATGACGATTTTATAAATAACTTCATAACTACGTTCGTAAGCTGGTCTGATAATAAAAAAGCTTTCCTGGTTTAATAATCAAAGATGAAGCTTTATACTCATAAACAAATGTAAATATTATGTTTCAAAAGTACGTTTCCCGGTGGCTGAAAGGTATGAGCATACGTTTCAAAATGGTATCTTTGCCCCTCTAAGATTTTGATTTATGACAAAGGGTTTTTTTAATGTACCTATGCCGGTAAATGAACCGGTTTTAAGTTATGCCCCGGGAAGCCGTGAGCGTTCCTTATTAAAGGAAGCTATTTCTACAGCATATGCAGAACAGGTTGATATCCCGATGTATATCGGAGGCAGGGAAGTCCGCACCGGGAAAAAGGCCGAAATAAGGCCTCCCCATAACCTTCAGCATGTAATTGGCTGGTATCACCAGGGAGATAAAAGCCATGTACAGGAAGCGATTGATGCAGCTCTTGCTGCAAAAGAAGCATGGGAAGCGCTTGCATGGGAACAGCGTGCAGCTATTTTTCTTAAAGCAGCAGACCTGATCGCCGGCCCTTACCGTTATAAAATAAATGCGGCTACCATGCTGGGACAGTCAAAAAACGCCTATCAGGCGGAAATAGACTCAGCATGCGAACTGATAGATTTTCTCCGTTTCAACGTGAAATGTATGACGGAGATCTATGCCCAGCAACCCCCGATCTCCCCCGTGGGAATCTGGAACCGGCTGGAGCAGCGTCCGTTGGAAGGCTTCGTTTTCGCCCTTACTCCGTTTAATTTTACTGCTATTTCGGGGAACCTGCCATCATCTGCTGCCCTCATGGGCAATGTGGTGGTATGGAAGCCTTCTAACGCCCAGATCTTCTCGGCAAGGGTAATTATGGAAGCTTTCATGGAAGCGGGACTGCCTGCCGGGGTTATTAACCTGGTATATGTTTCAGGGCCTGATGCGGGAGAGGTAATTTTCAATCATCCTGATTTCGCCGGAATCCATTTTACGGGATCGACTGCTGTATTTCAGAATATCTGGAAAACGATCGGGAATAATATTCATAAATATAAAAGCTATCCCCGGATTGTAGGCGAAACCGGCGGCAAGGATTATATTCTCGTACATGGCTCAGCAGACGTAAAGGTGGCTGCTACTGCCATTGTAAGAGGCGCATTTGAATACCAGGGACAGAAATGTTCGGCAGCTTCAAGGGTATATGTTGCCGAATCTGTATGGCCTGCAATAAAAGAGCTGATACAAAAGGATCTCAAATCTCTTAAAATGGGCCCCGTAGAAGATTTCAGTAATTTTATTAATGCCGTTATTGATGAAAAAGCTTTTGATAAACTGTCGAAAGCGATTGATGAAGCGAAAGCCGATACCAGCCTGGAAGTAATTGCAGGCGGGAACTATGATAAATCAAAAGGATATTTTATTGAGCCTACTGTAATTGTAACAAAGGATCCCTATTATATTACCATGTGTGAAGAACTGTTCGGGCCGGTGCTGACAGTACATGTGTATAAAGATGAGGAGTTTGAAAAAACATTGGAAGTAGTGGATAAAACTTCCATATATGCTTTAACGGGCGCTGTAATTGCTAATGATCGCTATGTTATTGAAAAAGCTACTTATGCACTGCGCAATTCTGCCGGCAATTTTTATATTAATGATAAATGTACGGGTGCGGTAGTGGGCCAGCAGCCTTTTGGCGGTTCCAGGGGATCGGGTACCAATGACAAAGCCGGCTCTATAGTTAACCTGCTGCGCTGGGTTTCACCGAGAGCGATTAAGGAGACTTTAAGTCCTGCGAAGGATTACAGGTATCCTTTCCATGAGGAAGATTAACCTCCACCCTTCACCACCCCAAAAGTTTCTTTCATTGTTCTTTCATTCGGCTTCCGAAGTTCTTTCATGCGCAATGAAAGAACTTCGGAAGAACGATGGTCGCCGCATGGGAAAACAGGCGAACAATGAGGCCGTATGGGTCGGCCTTAGGGCGGATATGCAACGGCTGTAACATCAGCGTTTTTTTTAATAAAGTGCCTTTTTACGGACAGACCAGGACAAATTCAGCCAAATACGGACAAATCGGGACAATTTGGGTCAAACCGCGACAAATTGGGACATCAGCCCCTGCCCGTTATGATTTTTTTAAAATCCTGTTGTATGTTTGTCTTCGCAAATGATGCATAACCCGGTACAAAAAAGCGCGCTTTGGCTTCCATGCCTGGCCGCCAACAAAAAACGGGGCAAGCACCGAAAGGAAAATGAAAAGATAATAATAATTATAAAAATCTAAAATGAGCGTTTTAAATAAAACAACTATTCAATTTACCCCGATAATCTTGTTTATCGTCTTTGCTTCATTAACCAGGCAGCCCGGACCGAAAAGACAAGCTAAAAACAGGACCGGCAGCGACACAATCTTTATGGCAGATCCAACCATCTTTTACGATAAAGGGATGTATTACCTTTATGGAACGGGAGGAAGAGACGGTTTCCTGGTATACACTTCGAAAGATTTGAAAAACTGGCAGGGTCCCGCAGGAGCCAGAGACGGCTATGCGTTAATGAAAGGAGATGCTTATGGAACTTCCGGCTTTTGGGCTCCCCAGGTATTTAAGACAGGCAGCGGGTTCTTCATGGCCTACACTGCAAACGAACATATAGCAATCGCCAAAAGTAAAAGTCCGTTAGGCCCTTTTGTACAGACGAAATTTAAAGCTATTTCCGGAGCTGAAAGACAGATCGATCCTTTTATCTTTATAGATAACGATGGGAAAAAGTATCTGTATCATGTAAGGGTTGAAAATGGCAATCGATTGTTTGTTGCAGAAATGGAGGATGATCTTTCAGACATAAAGCCAGAAACATTAAAAGAATGTTTATCGGCTACAGAACCGTGGGAAAACACCGCTCATGCGGGCTGGCCGGTCGCTGAAGGGCCGACAGTGATGAAGCACAATAATCTTTATTATCTCTTTTATTCTGCAAACGACTTCAGAAATCCCGATTATGCCGTGGGATACGCAACGGCGACCTCTCCCACAGGGCCATGGAAAAAATCAAATGCAAACCCTTTAATAAGCAGGCATCTTACAGGCAAAAATGGCACAGGTCACGGCGATTTTGTAAAGGATCCAAAAGGTGGTTTATGGTATGTTTTCCATACTCATTTTTCAGACAGCACCGTATCGCCGAGACGTACCGCAATCATAAAAGGAGGCTTTACCGGCGGTAAGGTATTTGTTAATAAAAAGAGTTTCTATTACCTTCAGTTATACAAGCATTAATCTCCAGGTAAAGAATTGAATTGTCATAGCTTAGAAAGATTACCTGTTCAAACATACAACTTAGGACTTATGTTATATTTTTGTTGTTTAACATTTAGAAAATGAATATAGGATCATTATTAACGACAGCATCAATAACCTTATTGACAGTCTTCAGGCCAGCATTAAAGACTGAAACTTTCACTATCGACACTAAAAGTTCTTCCATTGAATGGACAGCGGCTAAAGTTACCGGCAAACATAACGGAACAGTTAAGCTATCTTCGGGGAGCCTTGTATTTAACGGCAATCTCCTTCAGGGTGGTTCTTTTATCACCGATATGAACAGTATTGCCGTTTCAGATCTTCAGGGGGAATCAGCACAAAAACTTATCGGACATTTAAAGTCTGAGGATTTCTTTTCCACAGAGAAATATCCCGCAGCAGAGTTCCAGATTACCAAAGTGATTCCGGCAGGTACAAACATGGTTGACATCACAGGGAACCTAAAGATCAAAGGCATTACTCAGCCGCTGACTTTCCAGGCTATTGTAAAAAGACAGGGCAATACTGCTGTCGCGGTAGCCAAAGGAGTTAGAATAGACCGGACCAAATATGATATCAGGTACGGTTCAAACAGCTTTTTCAATTTGGGCGACAAGGCTATTGAAGATGAGTTTACGCTTTCGATCAATCTGGTAGCGAAAAAGTGACGTTTGGCGATTATGAATTATGGGTTATGAATTATGAGTTTCCGGCAATTTTTCTAATTGATTTAAATCCGCAATCTATTGTTTTATAGGTTATAAGTATAATAAGAATGCACTTACGGTTATGGGTTATAAGTGCCGAACATGCAACTTGCAGGCAAGCATAGGATTCAAGTTATAGGCGCCATCAATCCATAACCCATAACCCATAACTCATAACTCATAATAACCTATAACTCACACCTACGACTTCACTATTCTGAACGCTCCATCGACTATCTCCACCTTTCCCATAGGCTCGCTTTTAGCGTGATAAAAGAGGCAAAGCCAGTTTTCTTTAGCGGCCAGATTCCCGAAATCTTCGCGCAGTTTCATTGAACGGGCGCCATCGTAATCGTATTTTGCTTTAAATCTGCGCAGCAACTGCTCAGGCTCGGGCAGGATGTCGGCTCCGTAAAACACTTTCTCCCCCTCATCATTGATGAGAAATACCTGGTGATACTGGCAATGTCCTCCGGTAACTTCATAGCTGATCTGATCGTTTAGCTGTCCGTTTCCTTCAACAAAATGAATGCTTCCGCTCCGCTGTACAATATCGAATATATCGGTATGATAAGAACCTGAGTGGCTGCTGTAGGCTGTTTCCCATTCACCGCGGTTAATTACATATTCGGCATTGGGAAAAGTAAGCTGCATCGTTCCGTTATTATCGTATATCATCCCGGCAGCATGGTCGAAATGCAGGTGAGACATAAGTACCAGACTTACATCCTCAGGATCATATCCTGCCTTTCTTATATTTTCATGTATCATCATTCTGCCGCTTTCATCTTTATATCCAAGTCCGGTATCTAAAACCATCAGAGTATCTGAGGTTGCAACGAGGAAAGGCTGCACATAAACAAAAAGTGACGCGGGCCTGTCTTTAGGATCGTGAATTGCAGGATCAAAAGGCAGAAATTTTTTCGAGTTATCAACAGAATAAGAACCTTCGTATAAAGGGAATACTTTCACAACAAAACCGTATAAATTGATAATGAATTACTTAAAAACAAACGGGAAGTAAATAAAAGATTAAATAGTATATTTACCCCATAACCTAAACAAAGATATGCAAAAAAGGTGGGTAGAACATGAAGTTACAGACCGGCAGGCTGTAGAAGAACTTAAACGTCTGTTAAATATAGACGAAGTTCTTGCTGCGTTGCTTGTAAACCGGGGTGTTTCTTCTTTTGACGAAGCCCGTCGTTTTTTCAGACCGGAGCTCAGCCATCTTCACAATCCTTTCCTGATGCAGGATATGGAAGCCGCAATCATCCGGATCGAACAGGCGCTGATCAATAAGGAAAAAATTCTGATCTATGGCGACTACGATGTAGACGGGACTACTGCCGTTGCTCTTGTTTATCATTTTTTCAGCAAGTATCATAATTCTATTGAATATTATATACCCGACAGGTACAGGGAAGGATATGGAATTTCAACCAGAGGCATCGATTATGCTGCTGAAAATGGGTTCAGCCTGATCATTGCCCTTGACTGCGGCATTAAATCGGCGGATAAAGTTGATTACGCCAGCAGTTTAAATATCGACTTTATTATTTGTGATCACCACTTTCCCGGAAGTATACTTCCATCGGCAACAGCGGTTCTTGATCCGAAACGCCCCGGCTGTACGTATCCTTTTAAAGAGCTTTCAGGTTGTGGAATAGGGTTCAAACTGATACAGGCTTTTGCCCTGAGGAATGACATCCCATTTGAGAATATTTTATGTTACCTTGACCTTGTGGCAGTAAGCATTGCCTCAGACATTGTTCCGGTAACGGGAGAAAACAGGGTACTTGCCTGGTACGGATTAAAAAGGCTTAATGAATCGCCATGCCATGGGCTCTATGCCCTTATGGAGCTATCGGGCAAAAAACAGTATACTATTTCGGATGTAGTATTTACAATTGGTCCCCGGATAAATGCAGCAGGGAGAATTGACGATGCTAAACATTCTGTCAACCTGCTGATAGCGCCGACCAGGGAAGCTGCGAGAAATCAGAGTATCCTGATCGACCTTAAAAATTCCGAACGAAAAGAGCACGATCTCTCTATTACAGAACAGGCACTGGCTATGATAGCAGCAGACCCGGGCTTAATAAACCGCAAAACAACAGTTGTTTATAATGAAGGCTGGCATAAAGGAGTAATCGGGATTGTGGCGTCAAGGCTAACGGAAAAGTATTATCGGCCAACCATTGTTCTCACACAATCAAACGGGTACGTTTCCGGTTCGGCAAGGTCTGTCATGGGATTTGACCTATATGAAGCATTGAGCGGATGCAGTGATTTGCTTGAGCAATTTGGAGGTCATAAATATGCAGCAGGCCTTACGCTGAAAACAGAGAATATCCCTGCTTTGCAGGAACGTTTTGAAGATATCGTTTCGCAAACGATCCCCGATCAGCTCCTTATACAGGAAATCAGTATTGATGCCTGCTTAAAACTGCAGGATATAAACGGGAAATTTTTCAGGGTATTAAACCAGTTTGCTCCTTTCGGACCGTTAAATCCAACCCCTGTTTTTTTGAGTAAAAACGTTTACGTTTGTGGAATGGCTGCTGTTGTAGGTTCAAACCACATCAAGATGACAGTGAAACAGGATGGATCAGCAGCTTTTGATTGTATTGGTTTTGGTTTAGGGCAGTATTTACCGTTAGTAAAAAAGGGAGCGCCCTTTGATATCTGTTATTCTATTGAAGAAAATGTGTGGAAAGAAAAACGCAGCGTTCAGTTAAATATTAAAGGGGTTAGAGGAACATCATAAGCAGTAAAGCACATGATACTTAAAGCAGAAAATCTTGTAAAGAAATATAAGCAAAGGGCCGTTGTCAATAACGTTTCCTTTTATGTTGAACAGGGAGAAATAGTGGGTCTGCTGGGGCCAAATGGTGCCGGTAAAACAACTTCATTTTATATGATAGTAGGGCTTATCAAGCCAAATGAAGGCCATGTGTATCTTGAATCTGAGGATATTACCGGAGATCCGATGTACCGGCGTGCACAGAAGGGAATTGGATACCTCGCCCAGGAAGCATCGGTTTTCAGAAAACTGACAGTAGAAGATAACATTCTGGCCGTGCTGGAAATGAGTAACCTAACCAGAGCCGAACAAAAAGATAAGCTTGAGGAACTGCTTACAGAATTCAGCCTTCACCGTGTAAGAAAAAACCGGGGCGATCTTCTCTCCGGGGGGGAGCGCAGAAGGACTGAAATTGCAAGGGCGCTTGCTGCTAATCCTAATTTTATTCTTCTGGATGAGCCTTTCGCCGGAGTAGATCCCATAGCAGTGGAAGAGATCCAGTCTATGGTTGCAAAGTTAAAAGACCGGAACATCGGAATCCTGATCACCGACCACAATGTACAGGAAACTCTGTCTATTACAGACCGGGCTTACCTGCTTACCGAAGGGAAAATTATGCTTACGGGTACCCCGCAGGAAATAGCACAAAATGAAATGGCACGCAAGTTCTATCTTGGCCAGCACTTCGAACTTCGTAAAAAGAGAATCAGTAATACAACCTCGTCATGACTTTTGTAAACTCGATTTTCACCTGGTTCATGAAAAAAAGGATGCACCAGATAGAATTGTTCATCAAATACCCGCATGATGTACAGGACGAAGTTTTCAGAAACCTGATAGCTTCTGCCCGGAATACAGAATGGGGCAAGCTTCATCAGTACGATTCGATATTTAATCAGGAACAGTTTAAACAGCGGGTGCCTGTACAGAATTATGATACGCTGAAACCTTATATCGAACGCATGATGAAGGGAGAACAGAACGTTCTCTGGGGATCGGAAATAAGATGGTTTGCAAAATCATCCGGCACAACTCACGACAGAAGTAAATTTATTCCGGTCAGTGATGAATCGCTGGAAGAATGCCATTTCAAAGGTGGAAAAGACATGCTTTCCATCTATTGCAATAACAGGCCCGACTCCATGATCTTTACAGGAAAGTCGCTGGCAATGGGCGGAAGTCACCAGGTGAACCAGCTAAACGACGAAACCTTCTATGGAGATCTTTCGGCTGTCCTTATCAAAAATCTGCCCTTCTGGGCAGAGTTCTACCGTACGCCTGATATGTCTATCACACTCATGGATAACTATGAGCAGAAAATCGAAAAAATGGCACTTGCCACCGCGAATGTAAATGTTACCAATATTTCGGGAGTGCCAACATGGACAGTTGTGCTGGCGAAACGCTTGCTTGAGGTTACCGGAAAAGATAATCTTCTGGAGATATGGCCTAACCTCGAACTATACATTCACGGGGCTGTAAAATTTACCCCGTACCGTGAGCAGTTCAGCAAACTGATTCCTTCTGATTCTATGTACTATCTTGAAACCTACAATGCTTCGGAAGGTTTCTTTGGAATACAGGATCTTTCGAATTCAGATGAAATGCTGCTTATGCTGGATTATGGCATCTTTTACGAGTTTCTTCCGATGGAACATTTTGGCAGTGAGAATCCAAAAACGCTGGGCCTTCAGGAAGTAGAATTAGAAAAGAACTATGCGCTGATCATTTCTACAAATGGCGGCTTATGGCGGTATATGATTGGAGATACAGTTAAATTCACCTGCCTCTCTCCCTACCGTATCCAGATTACAGGGCGTACACGACATTTTATTAATGCTTTCGGCGAAGAACTTATCATTGATAATGCTGAAAAGGCATTAACAAAGGCCTGCTCAGAAACCGGCGCTATTATCCGTGATTATACAGCATGCCCTATTTATTTTAATGGAAATGACCGGGGCGGACATGAATGGATTATTGAATTTGAACACCGCCCCTCAGACATTGAACATTTTACCGATATTTTAGATAATACACTCAGACTTATCAACTCCGATTACGATGCCAAACGCTTTAAAGACCTTGCCCTGAGACGACCGCTGGTACATGTTGCAGAGAATGGAACCTTCTATAACTGGCTTAAACAGAAGGGCAAACTTGGAGGCCAACACAAAGTTCCGAGGCTGGCGAATGAACGTAAGTACGTAGAACAGATCCTTGGAATGCTGGAAAAGGAAAATCAATAGTTTAACTTTACTTTCGGGGCTCGGGCGCTCCCGGGTCCAAACCCAGGCTTCCCTTTGCGGAACTCCCTTTTCTTTTCCTCTTCTTTGGAAAAACGAGGGAGGCCACAACACTTGCCGTCAGAATAAATACGATCACTAATAGGGAATGGGCAGTGGTAAAACCGAGGTTTTTCAGCCAATCGTGAGCAAGCATCTTTACTCCTATGAATACCAGGAGAACAGACAGGCCTACCTTAAGATAATGAAATTTATGGATGATGTTCACTAACAGGAAAAACATAGAGCGTAACCCAAGTATAGCAAAGATATTCGAAAAGAAAACGATATAGGGATCTTTGGTTACCGAAAAGATTGCAGGAATGGAATCTACAGCAAAGATCAGATCTGTAAATTCAATAATTAGCAGGACTAGGAAAAGCGGGGTAATATACTTTTTGTGATCTTTTTTTAAAAAGAACTTATTCCCGGAAAACCGGGGGTAAACTGAAAAATATTTTGAAGCAAATTTTACTACTTTATGGTTTTCAGGATCAATCTTTTCTTCTTCATTCCGGTTAATAAACATCATGATCCCGGTATAAACCAGGAAGGCACCAAACAGGTAAAGAATCCATCCAAACTGGTTTATCAGGGTTGCTCCAAGAAAGATAAACAGGAAACGCATGATAAGGGCGCCGATAATCCCCCAGAACAATACACGATGGTAATACTTTGGCTCTACCGAAAAAGCTGTAAATATTAACACCATCACGAATATATTATCGACAGAAAGGGCATATTCTATCAAATAACCGGTTAAAAATTCGAGCGCAAGATTTTGTTTATAGACGAGAAGACTCCCGCTGAAATCCAAAGGATTTAAATGAATGTTATGAAGATGTTTTTTAGTTATAAAGGCAAGCTGCTCAAAATTCTCAATCCCGTGCAGCCGGTGGCCTTCGGTAAGCAATAAAAAATAAAATCCTACAGCAAAAGAGACCCATATAGCGCTCATTACTGCAGCTTCCTTTAAACCAACGGCATGGTCCTTATTATTGAAAAGCCCCAGATCAACTGAGAGTATGAGTATAATAAAGAGTAAAAACCCTCCAAAAAATATGACCTCGCCCGACATTCTTATTTCTTACGTTCCGTTGTAAACCGTACTAACTGCTCAAGGCCCGTACGGGCCTCGCCCGGAGGAAATGTATTGAGGATCTCAAAAGCTTCTTCCTGAAAACGAAGCATCTGCATCTCTGCATATGCCATACCACCGTGGTTTATCACAAAATGAATAACCTCGGCAACTTTGGCACTCTCTTCATTATGGTTTTTAACGAGATTAATGATCCGTTGTTTTTCACTGCGGGGAACTTTACTTAAAGCATAGATAAGCGGCAGGGTGATTTTCTTTTCTTTAATGTCAATGCCAAGGGGCTTTCCCACGTCGTCAGTTCCAAAGTCAAACAGATCATCTTTTATCTGGAAGGCCATACCAATTTTCTCTCCGAAAAGACGCATCCGTTCTACGGTTCCCGGATCAGCACCTACAGAAGCAGCTCCGCATGCACAACAGGAAGCGATTAAGGTAGCTGTCTTCTGGCGGATTACTTCATAATAGATATCTTCACTTATATCTAATTTGCGCGCTTTTTCCATCTGCAGCAATTCTCCTTCGCTCATTTCTTTCATAGTGTCGGAAATAATTTTCAGAAGAACGAAATCTTCGTTGTTTAAGGCAAGCATCATACCTGTAGCCAGCAGATAATCGCCCACCAGAACTGCCACTTTATTCTTCCATAAAGCGTTGATCGAAAAAAAGCCTCTTCTCTCATAGGAGTTATCTACTACATCATCGTGTACAAGAGTTGCTGTATGGATCAGCTCTACAAATGTTGCCGCGCGGTAGGTTGCTTCCGAAATACGGCCACAAAGGCTTGCAGAAAAAAATACAAACATGGGTCGTATCTGCTTTCCTTTGCGCTTAACTATATAGTGAGTAATGCGGTCAAGCAGCGGAACGGAACTTTTCATTGAAGATTTGAATTTATCCTCAAACAAGTCCAGTTCCCTTTCAATAGGTCTTTTTATCTCATCGAGCTTTGACATGAAGCCTTTAACAGTTGTATGGCAATAACGATTGCCGGTAAACTGCAAACATAATCTAAAAATTCAATTTATCTAAGTTTAGGAATATGAAGTTTAAACATATAAAAAAAAGCCCCGGGCTGGCGCCCGGGGACTTTTAAGTATGATGAGTTTAGAAAAGGGGCTTTAACTAATCAAGCTCTGCATAAACAGGCTTTCTGACACCGTTATCGTAGGGCTTAAGACTTTTCTTAAGTAATTTACGGGCAACATGTATCCGTGTTTTTACTGTTCCGATTGGTATTGCAAGATAATCGGCAATCTCATGATATTTATGTCCTTCGAAATACATGCTGAAAGGCACATAGTATTCTTCGGGAAGTTTTCCTAAAGCAAGTTTTATATCGTCCATAACAAATTTAGACTCGCCCTGATTTTTTGTGGAACTGAATACAAGGTTAGCAGAAGATATTTCATCTGACTTTGTTACAAATGAACTGATCTTTACAAACCGGCGGTAGTTGTTAATGAAAGTATTTTTCATGATAGTATACAACCAACCTTTAAGGTTTGTGCCTTCTTTGAACTTATTGTAATAAGTAATTGCCTTTAGTAAGGTATCCTGAACCAGATCATTAGCATCATCTGCATCATGTGTGAAATGCAAAGCGTACATTCTTAGTGAACCTGACTGACGCATAACCATTGTGTTGAATTCGATCTTAGTCATCTTAAAAGGATTTAAGGGTGATTGTTATATTATTTGTTTAAGCAAATAAGTTTGTTTTATAAACGAACTTGCCATTAACATTACAACAACTATGCTAAAACCTTAAAAGGGGTAAGACCAACTCCTTTTTGAATAGAAATTTAACAAAGAAATAACCTTAATTAAACGCTATACTATGTTCACTTCACGTTCTAATGCGATCCCAAAACGATGTTCTACGTCCGCGATTATACGTGTTGACAATTTATAAATATCTGATCCTGTAGCATTTCCATAGTTCACAAGCACAAGAGATTGATTTTTCCATGTACCGGCATCGTCAATACTTTTTCCTTTCCATCCGCACTGCTCGATCAGCCACCCGGCGGCGATTTTTATTGTACTGTTTGGTAGACAGTAGTGTACAATGTCTGGAAAAACAGACTGCAACTGTCTGAATTCTTCTACTGTTACTACCGGATTCTTGAAAAAACTTCCGGCATTTCCGATGGTAGAAGGATCGGGTAGTTTATTAATCCTGATTTCAGACACCACTTCAGAAATCTCCTTTATACCCGGATTAATAATTCCTCTTTTTGTTAATTCGTGACTGATAGCTCCATAACTTGTATTGACAGAAGGAAGAGCGGATAGTTTAAAGCACACGCTGCTTATAATTACTTTTCCTTTCAATTCTTTCTTAAAGATGCTGTCGCGATAGCCAAATCCACAATCATCTTTAAAAAAGATCTGCTTTTTTTCGCTTTCTATATTAAAAACATCACATGAATAAAAAACATCTTTAAGTTCCACACCATAAGCACCGATATTCTGCACTGGAGAGGCCCCTACAGTTCCGGGGATGAGACTTAGATTTTCCACACCTGCAAACCCGTTGTTAACGCAATAAAGCACAAAATCCTTCCATACTTCACCGGCTCCTGCAGTAACGAAAACTTCTGTGCCCTTTACTTCATGACGGATCCCTTTAATATTAATTCTCACTACAAGCCCATCAAAGTCCTGTGTAAAAAGTATATTACTTCCTCCTCCGATTATCAACCGTTTTGCCTGCTTCCATTGATCATCTGAAAATAATTCAAAAAGATCTTCTTCGGAGTTTACCTCTGTAAACCACCTGGCAGAAGCCTCAACACCAAATGTGTTCAGCCCCTTCAATGAAACGCTTTCCAAAATCTGCGGCATTCTATATAATTTATCAGAGCCGAATTTCGGATTTAAATTGAAGTATTCTGTAATAAATTTAAAACAGATCCCCTTATTCTTGATTTTCATCTGTAAAACCGATCTTTAAAGGAAGATGAGGGACTGATAAAACTGCGTATGCACCCTATGAACATCTCAAAAACGGATAATATGGTGAATCCCTGTTTTATATGCTGTTTCTATAAAATTGCATATAAAACATTTTTATCTAAGTTTAAATAATAGAAAAGAAAATAAAACTATATTTTTGAATAGTGGAAAATCAGGATAAAAAGAAAGAATTAATTATAGATGCTGCCCTTAAACGTTTTGCTCACTTTGGACTGTCTAAGACTACCATGACTGAGATCGCCAATGATCTCTCATTGTCAAAAGCTCTCTTATATTATTATTTTCCTGATAAGATCAGCCTTTATTCTGCTGTTCTCGGATATATAGTCAGTCTAATGGATAAAGAACTTAAAAAAGGGATTACAAATGCCTCCAATAGCTACGAAGCCCTTACCCTTTTCCTCGACAAAAGACAGGAATTTATTAGTAAATATTATAATCTCCTCGACTTTACAAAGATAACCGGATCTGACCTTCCTGATGAGCTTGCATGTATGTTTAGAAGAGCCAAGCAATCAGAAATAACTATACTTATTTCTATCCTCGACAAGGGCATTGAATCAGGCGAGCTGATTGTATCTAATATACAGGAGACTGCAGCTTTATTAATGGATGCGTTAAGCGGAATTGTGTTTAATGTATTAAAGGCTCACTCACGGCCATTCTTTCCTGAAAAAGAACAATTTGATACGATTCTTCAAAGACAAAAAAAGCTCGGAAAAATCTTCCTGAACGGCCTTAAAAACGCATAAGCTATTATTTATTTAGCGTAGGGCTGAATTCCCGATAAAATTTCTTTTTTTCTTGCTTATGGATTTTTTTGGCAGTATTTTTGACCAACTTATTAAAAAAGTCAAATTACCCAAAAGTTAACAGATGAGTGAGAACGATAAAAAACGTGAATTAATAATTGAGAGTGCAATGCGGCGCTTTTCTCATTTTGGTATCCAAAAAACGACCATGAATGAAATAGCTGATGATATAGCGGTAACCCAACCGTCGCTTTATTATTATTTCCCTGATAAAACCAGTTTAATTGTAGCAGTTATTGAGAAAATTTCAAATGAATACTTTGAAGAGCTGGAAAAAAAGCTCAAAGATATAATCTGTCTGAAAGAGGTTTTCTATAAAATCATAGCTTTCAGAAAAGGATTTGTTGAAAGATATTTTATGCTTCACCTTACAGATCCTTCCAGTGATGCAATTATCAGAGAGAACTGCAGCGGCATTTTAAACAATAGCCGCAGGAAAGAAACTGATATAGTGGCAGGGTTTATTAAATCATCAGTAAACCGTGGAGAATTAAGCAATGTGGATCCGGAGAAGATGAGTGCATTGTTCCTTGATTCATTAACAGGCTTGAGTATGTGGATAATAGCCAGAAGTGAAAAAAAACTTTACCCCGGAACCGAACAACTTCAGGATGTTGAGATCAGACAGCAGGAACTAGCTGACATTTTTCTCAGAGGGCTAAAATACAAAGGTACTAATCCAATTTCAGTGTAACAAAACAGATCATTTTATGCTCAAATATTGACCTCCTTAGGATAATTAGTAAACAGAAACAAAAAGAATGAACAGAATAAAAAATAAATTTTTAGCGCTGACAGCAGTACTCATGCTGGTGGGTATCGGTGTTTCAGAGGCACAAACGGTTGAGCTAACGCTGAAAGACGCATTGAACTACGCAGTTAAAAACAATATAAATGTCAGGAAGGCAAGACTTGCCATCGAAAGAGGAAGATATAAAACTGCTGAAGTAAGGGCCCAGGCCTTACCTCAGCTCACCGGTTCAGGAAGCCTCGGCTACAGCCCTATCATCGGACAATTAGTAGTGGACACTTTGATTTTCCAGATGGGAAGAGCCTGGAATTCGTCAGTAGGAGTACAATTCAGCCAGCAATTGTTTAATCAGCAGGTTTTTACCGGTCTTAAAGCGTCTCAGGCCAGTGAAGACTATTACAAACTTAATGCGGAGCTAAGCGAGGAGCAAATTATTGAACAGGTATCAGGAACTTATTACCAGATCTTACTTAACCGTGAATTACTTACTGTGATTGACACCAATATAAAGAATACTTCCAGTATTGAAAGAACTATAACAGATCAGTACAGGAATGGCCTGGCAAGAAAGATCGATCTGGACCGCGTTAAAGTAAGTCTCACAAATCTTCGCACTCAGTTAGACCAGCTTAACAATGCCATTATTCAACAGGAAAATCAGTTAAAATATTATATGGGGATGCCGGTTAAAACAGAAATAACAATTCCTGAAATGCAGTTAACAAATTTGATCCTTAATGCAGCTCTTACTGATACTGTTAATTACAGCGGACGTACAGAATTTCAAATTATCAAAAAACAGGAGGACCTGTTAAATCTGCAAAAAAAGGCATATACCGCTGAATACTATCCTACCTTATCCCTGACCAGTAATTATACATACACAGGAATGAGTAATAAATTCGACCTTTATAAATCTGGCGGAGATTCATATTGGTATGATGAATCGTCTATCGGAATCTCATTGCGCATCCCGATCTTTGATGGTTTTGCAACGCGTTCGAGGGTGCGGCAGGCTAAAATAGATTTGCTTGAAAATAAAGAAGATCAAAGAAATGTTATACAATCTCTTAATCTTGCTAATGAGAATGCAAAGATTCAGATAAAAAACAATCTTAATACCATTAATGCTCAAAAAGCAAATGTGAAACTTGCAGAAGAAGTATACTACAGCACTCAAAACAATTACAAAAATGGCCTGGCTACTCTTACTGATCTTCTGGATGCGGAGAACTCATTAACTGATGCCCAAAACAGCTATAATCAGGCTTTATTAAATTATAAAATAGCTGAGATCCAGCTGTTAAAATCTAATGGCAACATAAAATCACTGCTAAACTGATAGCTTCATTACCATTAAAAAACAAATCATATAAATGAAAACGAAAACTATAATAACTGTACTATCAGTAATCGTTGTGCTGATTTTAATTGGCTGGGTACTACAGAATAATAAGAAGGAAAACAAGGCTAAAACTGCAATAGTGGCGGAAGGTAGTTCAGGGGCTGTGGCTGTAAAAACAGAAACAGCAAAGAAAGCTGCCCTTGATCTTGACTTTACCGTTAACGGTACTTTCAAGGCAAATCAGGATCTTACTTTGTCGGCCGAAAACTCAGGAAGGGTCACCCGAATTACAGTAGAAGAAGGAGACCATGTAGGTAAAGGACAGGTTGTTGCCCGTATAGACGATGAACTGCTGGCTGTAGAAACCCAAACGGCGCAGGCTAACTATCAAAATGCCCTGCGTGATCTTGAACGTTATGAAAGTTCATTTAAAACCGGCGGAGTTACTCAGCAGCAGGTGGACGCCCAACGTTTAAATGTCCGCAATGCGGAAGCGCGGTTACAAACAGCACGCAGGAAATCTAAAGATGCAGATATAAAAGCCCCCATCCCGGGTATTATCAATAAGCGCTTTATTGAGAGAGGTTCTTATGTTTCTCCGGGTACCGAATTATTTGAGATCATTGATCTTTCCAGACTAAAATTAAATGTTACCGCCAATGAGGCCCAGGTAGTTAATCTGAAAACGGGCGACCCGGTAAAGATCAGCTCAAATGTATTTCCGGATAAAACATTCACCGGAAAGATAAGTTTTATTGCAGCGAAAGCAGATAACAGCCTCAATTTCCCCGTGGAAATTGAGGTTTCCAATACACCAGATAATAAGTTGAAAGCCGGAATGTACGGTACAGCAAACTTTGATTTACCACAGCAAAAACCGGTAATAACAGTACCAAGAACGGCGTTTGCGGGAAGTGTCAATAGTAATAAAGTTTATGTATTGGAAGCTAATACAGCCCGCGAAAGACAGGTTACTTCTGGTAGAATACTTGGAGAACGGGTGGAAATTTTAAACGGACTCAAAGAAGGCGAAACTGTAATTATAAGTGGCCAGGTTAACCTGGTTGACGGCACACAGGTTCAGGCGGTAAAATAAAGGATTGAGGGTTTAGAGGGCAAAAGGCAGAGCCGGAAAGGTATAAACGCAATAGTTGAAAATACCGGAAAGTGCTGACTGAAATTACTCATAGAGATCCAGGGACGTCAAAATATAAAAAGAAATGAAATTAGCCGAAATATCAATAAAAAGGCCCACAATTGTTGTAGTGCTGTTTACAGTACTCTCGCTGCTGGGCTTTATAAGCTACAAATCCCTCAATTATGAGATGTTACCGAAATTTTCTCCGGGAGTGGTCTCTATTGTGACCACCTATCCTGGTGCCTCACCAAATGAGGTAGAAAATACGGTAACCAAGAAAATTGAAGATGCCGTAGCTTCGATGGAAAATATTAAAAAGCTGAATGCAACTTCCTATGAAAGTCTTTCAATGGTTATCATTCAGCTAAACAGCGGCGCCGATGTAGATTATGCGCTGAACGACGCGCAAAGAAAGGTCAACGCAATTCTCTCGGAGTTACCAGAAGATGTTAAAGCTCCATCGCTGAACAAGTTTTCATTGGATGACCTTCCGATCATTACCATGTCTGCTACATCTGATATGGACGATGCAGCATTCTATGATTTAATGGACAATCGTATCGTACCTAAGATTTCCCGTGTTGACGGGGTAGCACAGGTGAATATTATAGGAGGCCGTGAACGTGAAATACAGGTAAATCTTGATGAAAATAAGCTGGAAGGCTATGGGCTCTCTTTAACGAAGGTCCAGCAGGCTATACAATCTTCAAATCTCGATTTTCCGACAGGAAGTATCCGTACCGAGCACAGGGATATTTTAATCCGCTTAGCAGGAAAGTATGAAAATGTTGAAGAACTACGCAATCTTGTTGTTTCTGACAAAGATGGGATTCAGGTACGGCTAAAAGATGTTGCCGACGTTCAGGACGCTCAGAAAGATGTTGAAAAAATAGCCCGTGTAGACCGGAAGGCAGCAATTGCCTTACAGGTTCTTAAGCAAACAGATGCCAATGCCGTGGAAGTGAGTGAAGGCGTTCGTAATATCATTACCTCTCTCAGGAGCGACTATAAAAACATAAACCTCGATCTGACGGTTGCATCCGACAGCTCAACCTACACACTGGAATCTGCAGATGCAGTTATCCACGATTTAATGCTGGCTGTATTGCTTGTTGCCTTTGTGATGCTGTTTTTCCTGCATAGCTTACGTAATGCGGGGATTGTAATGGTTTCTATTCCTGCATCTCTTATCGCTACGTTCATCGGGATTAAACTTTTCGGGTTCACCCTTAACCTGATGTCGTTGCTCGGACTGTCTCTTGTAGTGGGAATACTTGTCGACGATGCCATCGTGGTACTGGAGAACATTTACAGGCACATGGAAATGGGAAAAAACAGGGTGCGTGCAGCTTATGAAGCAACCAAAGAGATAGGCTTTACGGTTACATCCATTACCCTGGTAATTGTAGTCGTATTCTTCCCGATAGCTATCAGTACAGGACTTGTTTCTGACATCCTCCGGGAATTTTGCGTAGTGGTGATCATTGCAACGCTGTTAAGCTTGCTGGCGTCCTTCACAATAGTACCTCTTCTTTCTTCCCGGTTCGGAAAACTGGAGCGGATTCAGGGGAAAAACTTTTTCGGTCGCATTATCCTGCGCTTTGAACGGGGTCTGGACAAATTTACAGCCTGGATCAGCAACTTTCTCAAATGGTCTCTGGGACACAAAAAGACTGTCCTCGGGGTAACACTGCTTCTGCTTGCTGCTTCAATTGGCTTACTCGCCGGCGGCTTCATTGGCACTGACTTTTTCCCCTCGAGCGACCGCGGAGAATTCCTTGTTCAGCTTGAAATGCCAAAAGATGCATCTGTAGAGCAAACTAATCTTGCAACAAGCAAGGCTGAAGCAATATTAAGTAAAAAACCGGAAGTGATCCGTTTAATCACCACTGTAGGGCAGACAAGCGATGGCCTGGGAGGCCAGCAGGCTACTGCCTATAAATCTGAAATAGATGTTCACCTGGTCGACAGGAAGCAACGCGCAGACCCTTCGGATATCTATGCTGCAAAAATCAAAAAGGAACTGGGGCCGTTGCTTGTGGGAACAAAAGTTACCACTACTCCCGTAAGTATTCTTGGCAGTGCAGAACGGGCACCGGTTGAAGTAGTTGTTATGGGCTCTGAACTCGACAGCGTGATGAAATTCGCAAATGTTGTAAAAGCCAAACTTGCTGAAATCCCCGGAACCACGGAGATCAAACTTTCGGTAGAGGAAGGCAGTCCTGAAGTAAAAGTCCAGGTTGACAGGGATAAGATGTCATCCCTTGGACTTAATCTTCAAACGGTAGGTGCAACGATGCAAACGGCATTTAACGGCAATACCGATAGCAAGTTCCGCCAGGGCGAGTATGAATACGATATCAACATCCGCCTTGATAACTTTAACAGGCAAAGTGTCGACGATGTAAAAAGCCTGACATTTATGAATACAAGGGATGAAAAAATCCATCTTGATCAATTTGCTTCTGTAACGGAAAGCTCCGGGCCAAGTCAGTTAGAACGCCAGGACAAAAGCACTAAAGTATCAGTGCAGTCTCAGGTAGTAGGCAGACCTTCAGGGACAATATTCTCTGAGCTTGAAACGCAGATTAAGGATCTAAAAAGACCCGCAGGAGTTAGTTATGTATATGGAGGAAACATGGAGAACCAGTCTGAAGGCTTCGGAACTCTCGGTTTAGCCCTGCTGATGTCAATTGTTCTGGTTTATCTGATCATGGTTGCATTGTATGATAACTACATACATCCTTTCGTAGTGATGTTTTCTATTCCGCTCTCAATTATAGGCGCCTTACTTGCTTTGGCGCTGACTAACAATTCACTCAATATTTTTACTATTCTCGGGCTGATCATGCTGATCGGATTGGTAGCGAAAAACGCAATTATCCTGGTCGACTTTACCAATCAGCAGAAGGCGGAAGGTAAGAGCACCAGGGAGGCGTTGATCCTGGCAAACCATGCCCGTCTTCGTCCAATCCTGATGACTACTATCGCTATGGTGATCGGGATGCTTCCGATTGCCATAGCAAAAGGAGCCGGTGCTGAATGGAAAAACGGGCTTGCCTGGGTTATTATTGGCGGACTTACAAGTTCGCTCTTCCTGACACTGATCATTGTGCCTGTTATTTACGAAGCCTTTGATAAGATTATGGATAAATTGGGATTCAATAAAAACCATGTTGATATCCAGGCACAGATGACAGAAGCTTATACCAGTGAGACTAAAGAGAAAGAATACGCAATGATGGAATATGATAAATAATTCTGCGATTGATTTTCAAACAAAAAAGGCACCGCCGGGTGCCTTTTTTGTTTGAAAAAGAACAGCTATATTCGCTGAATTAACCACAACAGCCATGTTCAAACTGTTTTTATCCAGCACGCTTTGTCTTTTTACGGCATTTTCAACTCCAGGCACTGTATCCGCTGGTTTTACAAATAAAGCCCGGCAGCCCAGGGTACTGGTGTTCTATAAAACTGCAGGCTTTTACCATCAGTCTATTCCTGCCGGAATTGCCGCTATCCGGAAGCTGGGCAAAAACAACCATTTCCTGGTGGATACAACGAATAACGCTGATAACTTTACAGAGCGCCTGTTAAGTAAATATGCCGCTGTAATTTTTCTTAATACCACCCACGACGTATTAAATGAGCAACAGCAAACCGCTTTTGAGAACTATATCCGTTCGGGGAAAGGATTTGTTGGCATACATGCTGCTACTGATACTGAATACAACTGGCCCTGGTATAATAAGCTCGTTGGTGCCTATTTTACAAACCACCCAAAAGTGCAAAAGGCGAAGATCATAATAAGTGATAAGACACATCCATCTACAAGCTTTCTTCCTGATGTTTGGGAGCATACGGATGAATGGTATAATTTCAAAGACATTAATCCAGACATTAAGGTGCTGGCATGGCTGGATGAAAAAAGCTATGAGGGAGGGAATAACGGCGAAAAACATCCGTTTGTATGGTACCATGAATTTGATGGAGGAAGAGCTTTTTATACTGGCTTAGGCCATACAATAGAGGACTACAGTGACCCGCTTTTCCTTAAACATGTCATGGGAGGGATCCGGTACGCCATTGGAAAATAAAAAGTACCGGTTATTCCGGTACTTTTTATACCCCTAACCCTAAATATGAATAGCCCTGTTTTCAGTGGCAGCAAGTGCCGCTTCTTTGAAAGCTTCGGTATATGTTGGATGGGCATGACTAATACGGCCAATATCTTCGGCCGAAGCACGGAATTCCATAGCCACCACCGCTTCAGCGATCATATCGGCAGCACGCGGGCCTATCATGTGCACTCCAAGAATTTCGTCAGTTGCTGCATCGGCCAATACCTTTACGAGCCCGTCTGTATCCATACTTGCCCGGGCTCTGCCACTTGCTTTAAAAGGGAATGAACCTGTTTTATATTTAATACTTTTTTCTTTAAGCTGATCTTCGGTAAAACCCACACTTGCAACCTCAGGCCAGGTATATACAACCCCGGGAATAAGATTATAATTTATATGGGGTTTCTGCCCTGCTATTGTTTCTGCTACGAATACTCCCTCCTCTTCAGCCTTATGGGCGAGCATCGCACCTTTTATCACATCTCCGATAGCGTAAATACCGCTTACAGAAGTTTCCAGGTGCTCGTTAACAGAAATCTTTTTTCCCCTCTCCTCAACCTGGATCCCGATATTCTCAAGGCCGAGTCCGCTGGTATAAGCCGTACGCCCTACAGCAACAATACAATAGTCGCCTTCCAGGGCAATTTTCTCCCCTTTAGGGCTATCGGCAGTTACGTTAACCTTTTTCCCTTTTACAGAAGCTCCGGTGACCTTGTGGCTGAGAAGAAATTCAAAACCAACCCGTGTCAATGATTTCTGTAATTCCTTGCTCAGGGTTTTATCCATCGTTGCAATAATAGAATCAAGAAATTCTACCACTGTTACTTTAGCTCCAAGCCTTGCATATACAGACCCGAGTTCAAGCCCGATAACGCCTCCTCCAATTACAATCAGATGTTTAGGGACTTCAGGAAGGTTTAATGCTTCGGTAGATGTAATGATCCTCTTTTTATCTACAGGCAAAAAAGGTAATGCAGCAGGTTTGGATCCGGTTGCGATAATAACTTTCTCAGAAGTAATCGTTTCTTCTGTTCCATCTGCGTTGCGGATTTTAATAGTATTTTTATCCTGAAACGTCCCGATACCACTATAGGGAGTAATTTTATTCTTCCTGATCAGAAATGCAATGCCTGAGGTATTTTCCTGTACAACCTGATTTTTTCTGGAAATCATTTGCGGCAGATCAACCTTAAGATCCTTTATCGAAATACCATGAGTTTGAAACGTATGAGCGGCATTATAATAATGTTCTGAAGAGTCAAGAAGGGCCTTGGAAGGAATACACCCTACATTGAGGCATGTACCTCCAAAGGTACTGTACTTTTCTATAATAGCTGTCTTAAGTCCTAGCTGTGCACAACGGATCGCGGCAACATATCCGCCCGGTCCACTGCCTATAACTGTTACATCGTATTGCATATTCATTTTTGTTTATTTCAAAGTTAAATCAAACTCTTATAAAATCTGCCATTTAAATCTCAGGATGCCTCTTAAATTCCA
>JAATFW010000346.1 GCA_015654985.1 Sphingobacteriales bacterium
GTTCCCTGGCGGGCCATGATCTCTCCGAAAGCCAGGCATGGATAAACAGTGCCGTTTAAGTTGAGGTCGGTCACCTTTTGCCAGTCTTCGATCTTCATTTCAAAAACGGGCTGATCCTCTCCAAGGGTTGCCCCGGGGATATTCCCGCCGGCACAATTTACCAGGATATCGATCCTTCCCCACTTTTCCAGGATCTGCGATCCCAGGTCCTTCAGGCTCGCCAAATCGAGTACGTTACCCGTTATACCGGTAACGTCTTCATGAATTTGCCTGAGTTCTTTCACCCGGGCATCAAGGTTCTCCTGCCTGATGTCGGTTGCAACTACTTTTGCGCCGGCTTTCATGAGGCTGGAAGCAATACTTCCTCCTAACACGCCACCGGCTCCTGTAACTACGGCCACTTTGCCGCTTATATCAAATAAAGGTTCCATATTCCATCTAAAATATAATCTGCTAACTAAAACAGGCTTTTTCAATTCCCAACTCTAATGCGGCAATTTCTACCAGGCCCTTCATCCGGCCAATGAGCGGATAACCGGGGTTACTTTCCCGGCCAAAGTCATCCAGCATCTTCAATCCGTGGTCCGGCCGGAAAGGCATGCGATCATCCGGCCTCCCTGCGGCCTTTCTTCGTTTTTGCTCTTCCAAAAGCGCCCTGACAATACTGAACATATCTGCCTCTCCATCGAGATGGGCTGACTCGTAAAAGCTCCTGTAGGCCATCCGTTTAATATTTCTGAGGTGGATGAAGTGAATTCTGTCAGCAAAACGCTTTACGATCTCAACGAGATCATTTTCAGCTCTTACTGCAAGTGATCCGCTGCAAAAAGTAAGACCATTGGCGATTGATGTGCACTGCGAAAACATCCATTCAAAATCTTCTGCTGTACTGGCTATTCTGGGCAGGCCCAGCAGCGGGAAGGGGGGATCATCAGGATGGATACATAGATTAATCCCATATTGTTCAGCAACGGGAATCACATCGTTTATAAACGACAGCAGATTCTTTCTCAGCACATCTGTATGAATATCCCGGTATCTGTCCAGGAAATCCAGGAACACGCCCTTAAAGTCATGAACATTCCCCACGGTCCCATTAATAAACCCCTGGGTCACTACAATAATATTATAGGCTAACCTGTTTTGTTCGTCCGGCGTCATCTTCGAAAGGATCGCTTCTGCTTTGGCGAGAACCTCCTTCGGATAATCTTTCCAGGCATCCGGCCGGTTAAGAATATAGGCATCGAAAGCTGCAAACGTTTCAAAATCAAATAACATGGATTCAGCTCCGCTGTCGTTTTTATAGTGCAGATCGGTACGCGCCCAGTCAAGTACCGGCATAAAATTATAACACACGGTATCGATGCCGCAGGTTCCGAGATTTTTCAGCGATGTCAGATAATTAGCGATATCACGGTCGCGGCCCGGACCGTTTGTTTTAATGTTTTCAGAGACGGGCAGGCTCTCCACTACGCTCCACCGCATCCCGTACTTTTCAATCTCCGTCTTTACAGCCAGAATTTCCTCCACGGGCCATATTTCGCCGGCCTTAATATGATGAAGAGCCGTAACGATCCCTTCTACTCCAAATTGCCGGAGCTGAGATAACGCGATCCTGTCGTTTTTTCCAAACCATCTCCAGGTTTTTTCTAATGCCATTATGTTAGTTTTATAATTGCTGTTTGATCTGCGTGACTCTTTCTGTAACATTCAGGCAATCATCTGATGATGAAATTGACCGGGCTGCAAACGGGTATCAGACCGATGTCAAAACAACGCAGTATTCATGATTATGAATAGCAGGATTGTTAAAATTAATAGGAATTTTGTCCAAATCAGACACAGACCACCCGCGGCCAAAGAACCGTAACAAAGCAAGAAATAACGATTACCTGTAATCCCGGAGCTATCCTTTCCGGGCTTTTGAGAGAAAAAAGCTTATTAATAAAATGAGCCTGCAACTAAACATTTGTGCCATAAAAATGGATAATAGTTCCCTATAGTTGATGCACCGCGGCTTAGTTTTACAGCGATGCCATCTCAAAGTTAACCAATACAATTGTCAGACAAAATAAAAGTGCCAAACAGTATAAAAGTGAACCCGGATTACGCGGATCGGCCCGGTATATATTATTTCTTATTTTTTTTATGAAAAAACCAGTATTCATTTCATTAACAGCCTTGTTTGGCATTCTTCTGCTAGCTGATTGTGCCAGTCACAGGAGCTTTTCAGGAAACGGTCCTGTCCATTCCCTTAAGGCAATATTTAAAGACGATTTCAGAATAGGCACGGCACTGAATACGACTCAGATTGAAGAAAAAGATCCCGCGGTCGACGCCCTTATTCAGGAGCAATTTAATACAGTTACACCGGAGAATATCATGAAAGCAGAAATTATCCATCCTGAATGGAGCCGGTATGACTTCACCCAAGCCGACAGACTGGTTGCTTACGCTAAGAAGCATCATATGACGGTGAATGCCCATACCCTGATCTGGCACAGCCAATTGCCGTCCTTCATGCATACGATGCAAAATACGGATTCTGTACGTCAGTACCTTACCAGCCATATTCATACGATCGCTTCAAGGTACGACGGGAAAGTATATTCATGGGATGTCGTAAACGAGGCCCTCAATGAAGACGGCACCATGCGCAGATCTGTTTTCCAGCAGAAATTGGGTGATGATTTTGTCGTGGAAGCATTCAGGACTGCCGAAAAAGCCGCTCCCCACACCAAGCTGTATTACAATGACTATAATATAGAAGAACCGGCAAAAAGAGCCGGCGCCATCCGGCTTATCAGGAAGATACAGGCAGCGGGAGTGCGCATTGACGGGGTAGGCATCCAGGGACACTGGAATATCAGCAGTGTTCCATTTCAGAAGATTGAAGACAGTATCGAAGAATTCGCAGCCCTGGGTATTGAGGTCATGTTTACCGAACTGGATTTGAGCGTTCTGCCCTCGCCCTTTAAAGACAACATCACGGCAGACGTGAACCAAAAGATAGAATACAATGCCGCAATGAACCCTTATACTAACGGGTTACCCGACTCCGTACAGCAAAAGCTTGCAGACTGTTATGGGAATTTATTCCGGATCTTTCTGAAGCACAAAGATAAAATAAGCAGGGTAACCTTCTGGGGGGCGGGCGATCAGCAATCGTGGTTAAACGACTGGCCTGTTCAGGGCAGGACAGACTACTCCCTCTTATTTGACAGGCAGCTTAAACCCAAGCCCGCCTTTTTCAGTGTTATTAACTTAAAAAAGACTAACCTGTAACTTTTTTCACTAATCAAAAATGGATAACTTAAACGAAGTATTTGAAGACACCCAAAGAAAGCCCGAAATTACCCAAAAGCTTTCTGTGGTTGAGAAAATAGGGTATAGCCTGGGCGACCTGGCTGCCAATCTTATTTTCCAGACATTAATGGCCTTTCTCGCCTTTTTTTATACAGATATTTATAAAATACCACCTTCCAAAGCCAGTTTGGTCATGCTGATCGGCGGAATAGGAGGGGCCTGCTTCAACCTGGTGATGGGTGCCATTGCCGACCGTACAAATACCCGGTGGGGCAAATTCAGGCCCTGGATTTTATGGACAGCCGTTCCTTTCGGCGTCATCTCCCTGCTGGCCTTCTCTACGCCGGGATTCAATGAAACAGGGAAAGTAGCCTACGCTTTCATTACCTATTTTTTACTGGTCATCGTCTATTCAGCCAATAACCTCCCTTACTCCGCCCTCAGCGGCGTACTTACCGGAGACATGAAAGAGCGGAACAGCTTAGCTTCGTATCGCTTTATTGCGGTAATGATCGCGCAATTTACGATACAGGTACTGTTGTTACCCCTGGCACTCTCGCTGGGCGAAGGCGATAGGGCAAGGGGATTTGAAAAGGTGATGCTCGTATTTGCCGTTACCGGAGTGATTTGTTTTCTGATTACCTTTCTCACGACCAGAGAACGGATTGTTCCTCTTCAGGAACAAAAAACACCCGTCAGGCAGGACCTGGCAGACCTGGCACGTAACAGGCCATGGCTGATCATGCTGTTTCTTACGATCCTTGTTTTTATTACGCTTTCGGTTAAAGGAGGAATGAACATCTTTTATTTCAAATACTACCTCACAGAAGAAAGCCAGGTTAAATTCCTGGACGGGATTGGCTTCGGCAATATTATTAAATGGTTAGGCAATGTATTTACGCCCAAAGCATTTGAAGAGTTTTCAAAGCCCGGCGGGGCACCCTATGCTGTAGCCAGTTTCACCAGTGCCTTCAGTACGATCTTCACCATCCTCGGCATCTTTTTGTCTAAACCACTTGCCGACAAGTATGGCAAGCGCAACATCTTCGCCTTTTTCCTCGTATTCTCTGCTTTTTGTCTCATTGTCATCAGTTTTTACGGCCGTACGGCAGTGCTCCCGATGTTTGCCACACAAATTATCCATGGCTTTTTGTACGGAGTCACCGTTCCGCTTTTATGGGCTATGATTGCCGATGTGGCTGACTACAGTGAATGGAAAAACAACCGCAGGGCCACTGCCATTGTCTTCTCGGCAATGATCTTCGGGTTAAAAGTTGGGCTAAGTGTCGGCGGAGGGCTGTCTGCGTGGTTATTAGGTGTTTTTGGATATGTTGCCGATACACCGGTACAAACCAGCTCTGCCATACAGGGGATCAGGATGCTGGTCAGCATTATTCCCGGTTTCATATTCATTGCCGGAGCTTCGATGCTTTTCCTGTACCCCATAAGCAAGAAAGCAGAAATGCAAATTGAGAAAGAATTAAAAGAAAGAAGAAAACAATAAAATTTTTAATTATGCCTGAAGACAGCATTGATCCTATTGATTTTGATGAATTAAACAGGAGCGCTATATCCCGCCCCCTGGTTACACACATCTATACAGCAGACCCTTCTGCCCATGTTTTTGAAGATAGAATTTATATCTATCCTTCGCACGATATTGAGGCCGGCATTCCTTTTGACGACCTGGGCAGCCACTTTGCCATGGAAGATTACCATGTATTATCGATGGACCACCCCGAAGGAGAGGTGACAGACCATGGTGTAGCCCTGCATGTAAAAGACGTGCCCTGGGCCAAACGGCAGATGTGGGCGCCTGATGCCGCCTCGAAGGACGGGATTTACTATTTATACTTCCCCGCAAAAAGCCCCGACAATATATTCCGGATAGGCGTGGCAATAAGCAATTCGCCTGCGGGTCCCTTTATTGCCGAGCCGGAAGCTATCGAAGGCAGCTATTCTATTGATCCCGCAGTTTTCCGGGATGACGACGGAAAATATTACATGTACTTCGGCGGCATTTGGGGCGGCCAGCTGCAAAGTTACAGGAATAACCTGTTCAGCGAAGCCAACCAGGAGCCCCTGCCTGAAGAAAAGGCCCTTGGTCCGAGAGTTGCCCTGCTGAGCGACGATATGAAACAGTTCGCAGAGCCGGTCAGAGAGATTGTCATCACCGGCGAAAACGGCGATCCTCTTTTGGCAGGCGACCATGAAAGACGGTTCTTTGAGGCATCGTGGATGCATAAATATAAGGGCAAGTACTATTTTTCCTATTCCACCGGCGATACCCACTTCATCTGCTACGCCACCGGCGACACTCCATACGGGCCTTTTACCTATCGGGGCATAGTTCTTAATCCTGTGGTAGGATGGACCAACCATCATTCCATCATGGAATTTCAGGGCAGGTGGTACCTGTTCTACCACGATTCTTCTCTGTCAAAAGGCGAGACCCACCTGCGTTCTGTAAAGATGACCGAACTGATATACAGTGAAGATGGTTCAATTGTGCCGGTGAACCCTTACCGTGAAATTTAAAACAGGAGAATGGGCCATCGTCCAGACAACTGCAGATAACGGGATTTTTACGGAACCTAAGTACTACTACCGACCTATTTATTCCCCGGAGTCAGGTTTTGTTAAATCCCGGCCTCATTCAGATCTTTGGCTGGAAATAATATTTAAATTGGTGGTAAGAAATATTTTAGTTAATTATATATCATAATTAAGCATACAGCAATGAAAAGATATCTGTTAATCCTCCTGGTCTTTACCTGCATTCAGCAGGTTTCCGGTCAGCAAAAGAAAGTTGTTTTTATTATTGTAGATGGCGTCGCTGCCGATGTCATCGAAAAAGTGGCCACTCCCAATTTGCGCCGGATTGCAGAAAAAGGCGCCTTCCTGAAGGCTTACCAGGGGGGTGAAAAGGACACATACACGGCAAGCCCTACAATATCTGCCGTTGGGTATACTAATATATTGACAGGAACATGGTATAACAAGCATAACGTTCCCGACAATAATATTAAAAACCCAAACTATAACTACCGTACCATTTTCAGGTTCCTGAAAGATCAATATCCTGAAAAGAAGGCCGCTATATTTTCAAGCTGGCAGGATAACCGTACCAAACTGATTGGTGAAAACCTTCCTCAGACAGGACATATCAGGCTTGACTATCACTTTGACGGACTTGAACTGGATACGCTCAAATATCCTCACGACCGTGGCCGCAA
>JAATFW010000349.1 GCA_015654985.1 Sphingobacteriales bacterium
GAACCTTGCCAAAACAATGGCAAAGGGAACCCTGCTTGCAAATGAGCCTGCAGAAGCAATGCCTCTGGCACCTGTGTTTACTCCTCATGCCTCAGAAAAGACGTGGCACAGGCTGCTTGAACGCAGGCCGATGCAGTTCCTCGTAGTATCGCTGATAGTGATTCTTATAGGAGGCCTGATAGAGCTTGTGCCTACTTTTATGGTGTCGTCGAATATACCTACCATCGCGAGTGTGAGTCCTTATACTCCGCTCGAGCTCCAGGGCCGCGACATTTATATCCGCGAGGGCTGTGTGAACTGTCATTCGCAAATGGTACGTCCTTTCAGATCTGAAACAGAGCGTTACGGCGAATACAGCAAAGCAGGAGAATTTGTATATGATCATCCGTTCCTGTGGGGATCTAAACGAACCGGTCCTGATTTACACAGGGTAGGAGGAAAGTATTCTAACGCGTGGCATTTCAATCACCTGTTTGATCCTACTACCATGTCTCCGGGAAGTATTATGCCACCATACCCATGGCTTATAGAGCAGGAGCTTGATACTGCTACCACATCCTCAAAAATTACTGCTATGCGAAAGCTTGGTGTTCCTTATGAGGATGGTTATGAGGGAAATGCTAACCGCGATCTTGCTAAGCAGGCAACAGGCATTGCCGATAATCTTTCGAAAGATAATATTAAGATAAAAAGCGACCGGGAAATTGTTGCCATTATTGCCTACCTGCAGCGGCTCGGAACTGATATTAAGGCAAATAAAACTGCGCTTAAATAGTTGAACGTTCTGATTTGCAGGTATGTTAGGTGCGATTTGCTTTCCGGCATTTTAATTTATCATTAAAGATATTAATATAATAAACGAAGATATGTTTAAGCAATTTTTAGACAAAGTAGACGGGAGTCAGATTTATCTTATTTCCTCCCTGGGTATATTCCTTGTATTCTTCATCCTTGTTGGCGTTATGCTTTTTTTAATGAAAAAGGAGTATATCGATCATATGAGCGGGCTTCCCTTAAACAATGATAAAAACTAATTACATGAAAAGACTTTCTAACCTGTTGTTTTTACTTCTGGCAGGAGTTCCGGCGGTTGCGCAGGAACAGGCTTCATCAACTGCTCAATCCGGTGCTTCCGGTAATATTTTGATGAATATAGTTATTGTTGTCTTTATCATATCGGCTCTTGTATTACTGGGTGTATCACTGGTTTTGCTGAATACTTTCAAAGTTTTATCAAAGGAGCTTCTGAATCCCACCAGCCTTCCGGCAAAAGTACCTGAAAGGATCCTTGAATATAATGAGTGGGCGGCTTTAAAGGAAAACAAGCCGGGAATATTTACGAGGATACTTGGACTAAAGCCTATTTCGGAAGAGAAAGATATTATGCTTGAGCATGAGTTTGACGGTATTTCTGAACTCGATAATCCTACTCCAGCCTGGTTTATGTGGTTATTTTATGCTACCGTAATTTTTGCCGGAGCTTACCTGCTCAATTATCATGTTTTCAAATGGGGTAAATTACAGGATGAGGAATACGTTGCGGAGGTAGAAGAAGCGAAAGCAGCAAAGGAAGCTTATCTGGCTAAATCAGCAAATCTGATTGATGAAAACACCGTAAAGGAAAATAAGGATGCTTCTGTTCTTTCAGCAGGGCAGGCGGTTTTTACAAGTAACTGTGTTGCCTGTCACGGTGATAAGGGACAGGGAATCGTAGGGCCAAATTTAACAGATGAGTTTTGGCTGCATGGTGGCAAGATCAACAGTATTTTTAAAACTATAAAATATGGCGTACCTGAAAAAGGGATGATATCATGGGAGAAAACGCTTACTCCCAAGCAGATATCGGAAGTAGCTAATTTTATTCTGACATTAAAAGGATCAAATCCTCCGGGAGCGAAAGAACCGCAGGGCGAGAAGGAATCGTAATTAAGTTGAAGGTTGCGGGTTGAAGGTTGTACGAAAGCATCCTTCAACCCGCAACCTTCAACTTGCAACTACACTACAATGTGGAAACAGCATCGTTCAGGGATCATATAACAACTGTTACGGAAGACGGTAAAGAGCGGAAGTGGTTATATCCCAAGCTTATAAAGGGGGAGCTGTATAAATACCGTAAATATTTTAGCGGAGTACTTCTGGTCCTTCTTTTTGCCGGCCCCTTTGTCAAAATTAACGGTGAGCAGCTCATCCTGTTTAATATTATTGAGAGGAAGTTTGCATTCTTTGGAGTAGTGTTTTCGCCGCACGATTTTTACCTGTTTGTACTTGCAATGCTCATCTTTGTAGTATTCATTGTGCTGTTTACTGTTGTTTTTGGACGGGTTTGGTGCGGATGGGCCTGTCCTCAGACTATCTTCATGGAAATGGTATTCCGCAGGATAGAGCGATGGATTGAAGGGGATGTTCAAAAGCAGAAAAGACTTGATGCATCGCCCCTGACCCTTGAAAAGTTCTGGAGAAAGACCGCAAAGCACACTCTTTTTGTACTGATATCATTCCTGATATCGAATGTTTTTCTGGCATATATTACCGGGTCTGACGCCCTTTTTAAAATAATCAGTGAGCCGGTTAGCGTACATGTTACAGGGTTTATCGCGATCTGGCTGTTTACCGGTGTTTTTTATCTGGTATTTGCACGGATGAGGGAACTTGTGTGTATTGTGGCATGCCCTTATGGCCGGCTTCAGGGAGTGCTGCTTGATAATAAATCTATGGTTGTAGCGTACGATTACAGCAGAGGAGAGCCCCGGGGGAAGAGAAAAAGAAACCAGGATATCCTTGGTTTATCAGATGGAATGGGGACCGGCGACTGTGTAGACTGCGATCTTTGTGTGCAGGTTTGCCCCACGGGTATTGATATCCGTAACGGAACACAACTGGAATGCATTAACTGTACGCTTTGTATTGATGCCTGCGATATGGTGATGGGAAAAATAAAGCGCCCGAAGCGCCTTATAGGTTTCATGTCGGAAGATCAGATCCAGTGTCATACCTCATCCTTCAGTCCGGGCAAAAGACTTTATTCCTACTCGGCCGTGCTTCTGGTTATGATTGCAGTAATGGGAGTTTTGCTTGCCCGGCGCACCGATATAGAGGGGACGGCTCTGCGGGCGGGTGGAACGCTGTATCAGCTAAGGGATGATGGAACAGTCAGCAATCTTTATAATGCGGAGCTTATTAATAAAACAAATCATCCTTTGACCTTTCAGATAGTACCTGCAGAGAAAGGGACAACCATTCAGCTTATAACGCCCGAAAGCAAGCTCGATAAAGGAGAGAGCATCAAAATAACGTTCTTTATAATCCGTTCGCAGAAGGCGATAAAGGAATATAAATCAGATATAGAACTGAATGTACTATCCGGAGGAATTTTGCTTGATAAAATGGAAACTACATTTATTGCACCACCTAATTTTTAAAAGATGAACTGGGGAACAAAACTGATTATTGCCATGGCCCTGTTTATGGCCTTCATCGCAGCGTTAAGTATTAAAATGATCTTCAGTGATAAAGATGATCTTGTTGAGAAGGATTATTACGAAAAAGGACTGAATTATGATCATGATTATCTGAGGAAGGAAAATACTGAGCGTGACCATGCTGTGCCGTTGATAGAAACAGGGCTGGAAGCCATAAAAATTACATTTGCTCAGCCTGCTGTGGGCACTGTAAAATTTGCTCACGCGAGCGACCGAAGGTTTGACAAGATCTTTACTGTTAACAGCGTTGCAGGTACCGAAGTTTCCGTTCCGCTTAAAAACGTAGGACATGGCTACTGGCATTTAACCCTTGAATGGAAGAGCGGTGAGAAGATGTACATGTTTGAAAAAGCAATAGTTATAAAATGAGTACCTGGGCATTAGCTTTTTTTATCGGCTTATTTGGAAGCCTGCATTGCGTTGGAATGTGCGGCCCCCTTGCTTTTTCAGTGCCGTCTTATCATTCGGGTCGCTGGCTCATTTTGCTGGATAAACTGGTATATCAGTTCGGACGGATCATTTCTTATTCAATTCTGGGGGTTCTGACAGGCTTTATCGGGAAGCAGCTCTGGCTTTCAGGGCTGCAGCAGTCTCTAAGTATCATCAGCGGTGTCTTAATTGTTATGGCTGCCTGTCAGCGACTCTTTAAACGGGTTCGTATAAGGAACGCTTCGTCTGCAATCTTAATTCCTTTTAATAAGCTTTTTGGCTATGCTTTGAGGCATAAAGCCAATCATTTAATTATAGGGATGTTAAATGGATTACTGCCCTGCGGTTTTGTATACCTGGCCCTGGCAGGTGCTATTAATACAGGAAATATTGCCGGTTCGGCAACTTATATGTTTTTCTTCGGATTGGGCACCCTGCCGTTGATGTTTGCAGCAGCTTTTAGCATGAGTATTGCTGCACCGGTTTTCAGAAGAAGGGTTAATACCTTTATACCCCTCCTGATGCTCTGCCTGGGAATATGGTTTGTGCTGAAGGGGCTTACTTTAGATATTCCTTATCTGAGCCCGCCTAAACAAATTGAAACCGGAATCTGTAAATAGAGGATATATTTTCAGAGTGTTTTTCTGATAATCAGATCAAACTTATTCCTGACTTTAGCAAAAGTACCGGTCCTTATCATTTCACCGGCCCTTCTTCCCATTTCTTTAAAATCTGTTGATAATACTGTTAATCCTTCCAGGATGAATTCATTGATTGGCGACTCATTATATGATATTACACCTATTTCCTCTCCCAGTTTTAATCCCCTTTCTTTCGTTGTTCTAAGTATGTCAAACAGTTCTTTGTCGTGCTGACTGCTTATTATAATATAGATTTCGCCTTTATTGATCTCATTGGTTTGAATTGACTTATATAGTTGGTGTTCAATGTGATATTCGGCGCAAAATCTCTTTATCCCTTTTATAATGAATTCTGCATAGAGACTTCCTGAAGCAGAAAGAACATTTATTCTTCTGTATTTTCTGATAAGATCAAGACCCTGAGAAAGGCCTTCGTATACATCCTGCCCGAAATCCTGGTAGACAGCGCCAAAATTTCCCTGCAGGGAAGGAACAAGCAAGTCAAGTAAAATCAGCTTCCGGTTAGGGATTTTTTTCAAGAGTTGTAATACTTCTTTTTGAATCTGGTTGTTAAGCGTAAAATTCGGGGAGATGACATAGTAATCATAAGCACTCAGATTCTCCTCTATCTGTTTCCTGAATATATTAATATCCTGGTTATGGAACAGAATGTTTACCTGGGTTTCCTGATCAAGGTTTTCAACAAAAGACCGGTATAAAACCAATTTATAAGTACTTAACATATCGAAAAGCACCAGGATCTTCAATGTGTGTTTATATCGTTTGTTAACGTAAAATCCCTTCCCATGGCTTGATTCAAGGTATCCCTGTTCCCGCAAGATAGAATATGCTTTTTTAACCGTTTCTTTTGATATATCCAGATTCTCACTTAACACATTCATTGATGGAAGGAAGTCGCCGTCATTTATCTCTCCATTATCTATCGTCTGTTGGACAGCTTGTATAAGTTGCTTATAGACAGGAATATTTGATTTAATATCAATTTTAATGTTCATACCTGAATCGTAAAATACAAAAAGAATTTTTTTTCTCTTGCATTTGAAATTTAACCTCTATATTTACACCACACCACACAACACCACAGTGTTAAATTAGTGTAAAGTTAGGTTAAATTAAATATAAACAAATATAATTATGAAAAGGGTCACAAATCGAAGGATTTTATTAACCATGCTTCGGACTAAATGGAAGGCTTTCCATTTGATACTTCTCTTTGGATTACTTAACAACACTCTTTTTGGACAAAGTAACGCCAGTGTGAAGGGCATTGTCAGCGATGCAACAAGCTCGCTTCCGGGAGTTACTGTGATGATTAAAGGTGTTAAAGGGAACGGAGTAGTAACAGATGCAGAAGGCCGGTATTTATTGAGGAATTTGCCTTCAGGCGCTGTTTTGCTGTTTTCGATGATTGGTTACGAAACACAGGAAATTCCATGGAATGGAATGGCCGAAATTAATGTACTGATGAGGAGTTCAACCAAAGAGCTGGATGAAGTGGTGGTGATCGGCTATGGTTCTGTACGCAAGAAAGACCTTACAGGAGCAGTTGCTTCTCTTGGCGGTGATAAGATCACTGCAAGGCAAACTACACAAATATCGACTGCTTTGCAAGGTGCTATACCAGGCCTAACAGTAACAAGATCCAGTTCTGCCCCGGGAACAGGAGCTACTTTGAGGATCAGGGGTATTACATCCATTCAGGAAAGTGATCCTCTTGTTATTGTAGACGGGGTACCGGTAGGTAGTATAAATGATGTGAATCCGGCTGATATAGAAGATGTATCTGTCTTAAAGGACGCTGCATCTGCTTCGATTTACGGATCGAGGGCCGCCGCGGGAGTGGTGTTAATTACCACGCGGCGGGGAAGCAGATCAGGGTCAAATATTGAATACAGTTCTACCTATTCTATTGATAAACCCACAAAGATGCCTGAGTATGCAGATGCTGTAAGATATATGCAGGCGCAGAATGAGCTGGCCTGGAATGATGTGGGGAATACTCCGGGCGCTGAAAGTTCTATTCATCCAGCGGATCTGATTGCTGATTATTATGCTTTAAATGCGGAGAATCCTGATCTGTATCCTAATACCGATTGGCTCAAGTATATTCTGAAGGAATCAACCTTGCGGCAAAACCATAATTTAAGTTTTACCGACGGTGACAAGAAAAGAAGAACAAAAGTTGGTATAGGCTATGAGGATGCAGGAGGATTATTTAAGTATAATCTCGCTTACGACCGTGTTACAGCAAGGGTGAATAATGATATTAACTTTAACAAATACATCTCGGCATCGGTTGATATGTTTGGCCGTAGGGTCTCTAAAATAAATCCCATATATAGTCCTTCAACCACTATGCGTTATGCTGCTCCTATTTATGCCGCAGAATGGTCGGACGGACGTATCGCGGAAGGCAAGACAGGAACTAATCCCTACGGGCTGTTAAAGGAAGGCGGAAATACTAAAGGTACTGATGCTCAGATCGGGGGAAAGATCTCTTTAGATATCACTCCCTTTGAAGGACTTAAAGTATCAGGCGTTTTTTCCCCGACATTTAACTATGTAAAGAATAAGGTGTTTGCTATTGCAGTGCCCTATACGCAATGGGACGACCCAAACACTAAAGTTGGATACCTGCAGGATGCTAATACAACCAAACTGACAGAAGGCCGCGATGACAGTTACCGGATTACCAGTCAGTTTTTGATTAATTATACCAAAAGCATATCCGGACATAGTCTAAACGCAATGGCAGGATATGAAAACTATTATTCATTTTATGAAAGTCTGGCTACCTCGCGGGATCAGTATGATTTAAAATATTACCCGTATCTCGACGCTGGTCCCAAAACCTATCTGGATAACTCTGGCAATGCCTACGAAAATGCATATCGCTCCTACTTTGGGCGTTTAATGTATAATTATGACCAGAAGTATTACCTGCAGGCAAACATTCGTTATGATGGATCTTCCCGCTTTCAAAAAGATTACCGGTGGGGCGCTTTTCCTTCATTTTCTGCCGGCTGGGTAATGTCTCAGGAGAATTTTTTAAAGGATGTCTCTTCCCTTTCTTTTTTAAAGCTTCGTGCTTCATGGGGGCAACTGGGTAATGAACGGATCGGAAACTACCCTTATCAGGCCACACTCGCTTTTAATTCTCCGGTATTATATCAGGGAGGAGTAGTAACAAGCGTACAGGGCGTTTCCGCATATCAATATGTAATACCGGATATTTCCTGGGAAACTACCGAATCCTACAATATCGGGTTGGATGCTCAGTTCTTCAGGAATCACCTGCGGTTTACCGGCGATCTTTATAAGAAGATAACAAAGGATATGCTTTTACCACTTCAAATCCCGATATTCCTGGGATATAGCAACCCTCAGCAGAATGCTGGTAAGATGAATACCAAAGGCTGGGAGTTTGAGCTGGGATATAACAATAAAATCAATGATTTTAATTATTCAGTATCTGTAAACCTCTCCGATTTTAAATCGGTAATGGGAGATCTTAAAGGAACAGAGTTTCTGGGAGCGCAGGTAAAATTTGAAGGCAGTGAGTTTAACGAATGGTATGGGTATAAAAGTATGGGAATCTACCAAAAACCCGGGGATGCCCTCAATTCAGCAAGAACAGCTTCTACCGTTACTGCCGGAGATATTCAATATATGGATATAAGCGGTCCGGATGGTATACCTGATGGCATTATATCTCCTGAATACGACCGGACTCTTTTAGGTGGTTCACTCCCACGGTATATTTATGGCGGAAATATTAATGCTAATTATAAAGGCATAGATTTTTCCCTGGTATTTCAGGGCGTAGGAAAGCAGAATGTTCTCATGACTGATGAGATGGCCCGGCCTTTAAGGGCACAATGGTATAATGTTCCTGAATTTATTGAAGGAAATTACTGGAGTGCATATAATACGGAAGAACAAAATTTAAAGGCAAAATATCCCCGTCTTTCGGATGCAAGCGGGGCTAATAACTATGTAACATCTGATTTTTGGTTGTTCGACGGATCGTATTTCAGAATTAAAAATATTACGCTCGGATACACTTTTCCGCAGGTTAAGACTCAGCGGATAATGATCCAAAACCTGAGAATTTTCACCAATCTTTCCGACTTCTTTACAAGCAGCAAGTATCCTGCCGGATGGGATCCTGAGACAAGTGCCACGGGTTATCCTATAACCAAGTCGGTTATTTTTGGCCTTTCCGTTAAATTTTAAAGAATAGAGAATTCATTTGACTATTATCAAAATAAATGCTTAAGTCATGAAAATCAGACAATTATTTATAGTAGGTATGATCTTTTTTTTAAGTTCATGTTCGAAATTGGATTTGAACCCCCTATCTGAACCGTCTAATGAAACCTGGTACACAGATCAAACCCAGGTTCAGATGAGCCTTAATACCCTGTTCCTTCATCAGTTCTGGCCGATAGCCAAAAGTGAAACCCCTGGGGCCACTGCAGCTTTTGATGAGTTTTGTGATGATTGGACTAACAGGGCTACTCTTCTTCCATTTACCAACGGCACATTAAACGGGCAGACAGCAACCGTAGAAGCGATATGGTCATATACATATAAAGCAATCAGCCGGTGCAATACCATACTGGCGTATATTCCACAATCAAAAGATAATCTTTCAACTGAGTTATATGAGAGATATATCGGGGTGGCAGGATTTGTCCGTGCCTGTCAGTACTCCAGAATTATCACTCTGTTTGGTGACGCTGTTTATTTCGAATCAGACATGGATTTGGATCAGGCTTTTAAAGCAGGTCGCACGGATAAGAACGAAGTGCTGAAGCATATATACGACGACTTCGATTATGCGATAGCAAAATTACCGGTTTCTTATTCAGGAAGTGAGATTCAGTATCCAACCAGGGGGGCCGCTTATGCCATGAAAGCCAGGATAGCCCTGTATATGGGCGATTGGGAAACAGCAAGGGATGCAGCTAAGGAGTGTATGGATTTAAATATATATCAGTTATATCCTGATTTTGGAACTTTGTTCTTAACGAAAACAAAGAATTCTGTAGAAACAGTTTTTGGTATTCCACGTTCTGTTGAACTTGGTGTTATGTTATCGGGAGGCAATATTACAGCCTACCTTCCCCGTACAATAGGGGGTACAAGCACCGGAAATCCATCATGGGACCTGTTTTGTGCTTACCTGTGCAAAGATGGGCTTCCAATTGACGAGTCGCCTCTCTATAATCCACGGGAACCATTCCTGAACCGTGATCCCAGATGTACCGCTACCATTGTAGAGTTCAATACCCGGTTTCTTGGCTTCAACTATACTCCTCATCCCGACTCCGCCAAAGTATGGAGTTATACTCAAGGCACTCAAATAGCCAATAAAGATTCTAAGGCAGGCGACCAGTATGCCTCCTATAACGGATTGATGCTAAAAAAAGGAATAGATGAAGACTGGACTGACGATCTGCAATCCGATCCTGATAAAATGATCATGCGATATGCAGACGTTTTGCTGATGTATGCTGAAGCAAAGATCGAGCTTGATGACATTGATCAGAGTGTGTTAGACGCAATCAATCAGGTTCGTGCCAGGGCCTATAAAGTTAGCTATACACAAACCGGCAGCTATCCGGCTGTAACAGCTACTAATCAAAATACATTGCGCCGGATTGTAAGAATGGAGCGTCGTATGGAACTTGCCTTTGAAGGGCTCCGCTATTATGATATTCTGCGCTGGCGGTTGGCCGGAAAAGTACTGAACAGGGCTAACTATGGCTTACTGACCTCAACGGCCGATTTGAAAAATAAATTAGTAAACGCTAATTTATGGTTTTTTCCGGGAACTCCCGACATAGACGAAGACGGAACTCCTGATTTTTCGACCATGACCAATAAATCGCTTATCCGGGAACTTTCCAAACGGGTTTTTGATGAATCGAAAAATTATCTCTGGCCTTTACCTACAGCAGATGTGGTTATAAATCCAAATCTGGGACAGAATCCTAATTATTAATGAGGTGCTTGATCTCGCTTTTAGCGTACTTTAAAGAAGTGAAAAATGGAAAATAAGAAAGGGTATAAGTGGGAAGTATTGGTGTTACTATGGATAGCGTTCTTCCTGAACCAGGCAGACAGGCAGGTCTTTAATGTGGTTTTACCCCTGATCAAGTCAGACCTTCACCTTAATGATGTGGAGGTCGGCATGATTGCTACTATTTTCAATTTGGTATTTGCGCTTCTGGTACCACTTGCCGGATACATTGGAGATCGTTGCAGTAAGAAATGGATCATTGTTGCCAGCATTTTACTCTGGAGCGGGGCTACTACCCTTACTGGATTTAGTTCAGGCGTTTTAATGTTTATTCTATTTCGCAGTACAGCTACAGGAGCAGGAGAGGCCCTGTTTGGACCAGCCAATTATGCAACACTTGCCGACTATCATAAGAAAACACGCGCTTTTGCTATGTCTATCCATCAGACGGCCTATTATCTGGGAATTATTACCAGCGGCTTTCTTGCCGGATATGTAGGCGAAAGATGGGGCTGGCGAAATGCTTTTTACATCTTTGGCCTTGTTGGGATCATCCATGGAATAGTTTTAATATTCAGGCTGAAAGATAAAAGCGGATCCCGGAAACCTGAAAAGGATAAGCCAGGTCTGGCAGAGTCGATGAAGGTTCTGTTTTACATTCCAACGGCACTGATATTAACCATCGCGTTCAGCGGATTGATCTTTGTTTTGGTGGGCTATCTCACCTGGACTCCTGTTTATTTATACGAAAAATTCAATATGAGCCTAGCTCAGGCTGGTTTTCATTCGATGTTTTATACCCATATCGCTGCTTTTCTCGGAATTATCATAGCCGGGCGATTCTCCGATAAGCTGGCGAAAAATAAACCCGGCCGCCGCCTTGTTATGCAGGCCGGAGGATTGTTATTTGCCATCCCTTTTATTGTTCTAATGGGCCATTCTGAAGTAAATACCACTGTCTATATCGGCCTGGCAGGTTTTGGTTTTGGCAGAGCTTTTTTTGATGCCAATACTTATTCTGTACTATATGATGTAATTCCTGAGAAATATCATGCATCGGCTACCGGGGTGATGCAGATGGTCGGTTTTGCCGTAGGATCATTTGCCCCTTTGATCTTAGGATACCTTAAATCCATTATAGGCCTGTCATCAGGAATTTCTTTCCTATCCATAATATGGCTTATCTGCGGAATCCTACTGCTGGTTGGGTACAGATTTTATTTTAAAAGCGATTATGAACGTGCGAACGCAATGAAAGAGGCGGCAATATGAAAAAAGCGGTATATAAAGGATGGGAAGTCTATTCATTGCAAAATGAATGGATCAGGCTTTTGATTGCACCTCAATTAGGCGGCAGGATCATTCAACTGAATTTTAAGGGCTACGAATTCTTCTTTGTGAATCCTGCATTTGAAGGGCAGAGAAGCGAATCAGATCAGAATGCCGGGGATGTATGGAAGAATTTTGGCGGCGAAAAAATATGGCCGGCACCGCAGGGCTGGGATTCGCCGTCTTTCTGGCCGGGCCCTCCCGATCCGATATTAGACGGTGGCAATTATGACATCTTTGCTTTGCGGGAACATGGTATTTCCCTGAGAAGCCCCGTAGATGATTTTACCGGATTACAGCTTCATCGTGAAGTCCTGATAGATTCAGAACGTGCAGAAATTAATATCCGGGTAAGATTTGAAAATAAAAGCAGCATTTCCCGTTGCTGGGCTATATGGCCTGTCGCGCAGATGAATATTCTTCCCGGCCAGAAAGACGATACCTATCAGGTGGTCATTCCTCTCAATGCTGACAGCGTGTTTCAAAACCGCTATAACGTTATGCATGGTTTAGTTAATAACCCACAGAATCAGCCTGAAGGCAACAGGCTCATTATAAACTATAAATATCTCATAGGGAAAACCGGATTAGACACCAATGGAGGATGGGTAGCCTTTTGCGATAAAATAAACGGGAAAGTATTTGTCATGTCCTTTGAGTATCAGGAAGGTAAGATCTATCCCGACAATACCACCGTGCAGGTGTGGACCCAGGGAAGGGGAACTATATATTCAAGAAATGAGATCAGGCAGCTTCCCGATGACCAGGAGCTTAATCCCCCCTATACGGAAATAGAGCTATTGTCACCGCTGGAAAACATCGCTCCCGGAGAAAGTATATCCTTTACTTATCGTATGAAGGTATGTACGATTCCTGCTGGTGAATCAGTAATAAGTGTGTTGGGAACCACCGTCATTGCCAGCCCCCTGAAAATTCAAAGTACGGGGGGCAGGTTAATGATCAGCGGTAAATATGGGTTTTTCTCTGCCGGCATGCTGAAAGTCCGGTATGAAAAGCAACACAACGGTGAAACGCATAAATGCTGCCAGGAAAAGGTATTGGAGGCGTCTCCTCTGTATGGATTGGAAATAGATACAGATTTTCTCTGCCCGGAACCGTTTAAGGGAAAAGTTTACATAGAATTTGAAAATAACATGGATAAATCAGTTGAATTAATAGAAAGTTTAGAAGTATGAAAAATCTGGAAAATAAAATAGCATTGGTTACGGGAGCATCCAGAGGATTAGGCCGCGGAATCGC
>JAATFW010000218.1 GCA_015654985.1 Sphingobacteriales bacterium
CAAGCAACGCGTCCCAGCTTTTATAATCCGATTTCCATACGTCGTTCAGAGATCTGATAGTTTTGTACTTTGAGCGCAGCCGGTTCAGCATCTCAACTTTGGCCGCCTGTTTGGGTGGCGACTGCAAAGTCCACTCTGCCAGAGAAGTTTCTGTACCCCAGTTAATTTCATTGTCAACAAAAAAGCCAAGGCACCAGGGATCGTCAAGTTCTGCTTTACGCTCTTTCAATTGTCTCTGCAAATCAGTTCTGAAGTCCGGGTCAAAAGGATCGGTAAATTTCCACCACATTCCATTACTTCCTTCTATATAAGGAGATTTAAGTTCAATGCGGTCTGTATACGGCGTTTTATCCTGAAGATAAATCGACTTATCAGAGCTGTTGGCTATCGTATTCAGACCCCAGCTTTTTAACCGGTTATGGGCCCGTTCAGCATATTTTTTACGCCATTCATCACCATACTTGCGTTTAATATTGGCGGCAGAAAAGTCATACGTTTTCTTTATCCCGCGGGCATCATAATAAGGCTTCAGCAACTCATCATAAGTTCTGTAAAACTCTGAAAAAGGACTTGCCTCTTCCGGAAGGTTTTCGAAATACTTCTCACGGTTATCCAACGGAGTGACGCCCGAAGAAGGAGTAACTCTTACTACTCCGTGCGACCAGAACAGCTTTCCATCCGGATCAACCATCCACCATTTCCCTTCATATTTTTCTACCCTGAAAGATCCGGTAGCTTTAAGACTGGGACCACTTTGCCAGCCTCCGTATTTATCACGGTTACCAGGCCCCCGATGAGATTCAAGATCTGCCATCTCCTCCTGATAGGCTGCATGCAGATCTGCATCTGATTTAGTTTTACCCGGCCAATCCCTGTATTTAAACTGGCCATACTGGTCTATGAACGGAAAGAACTGATCAGATGAAAGAGACATCCATGAGGGCAGAGACCTGGAGGGGCCCTCTTTTGCTATGATTTTCTTTAACCCCCACTCCCATTCTGAAGCGGGTTTATTGACATACAGGGAAATCCCTGTTACTCTTTCTAAATCAATATCGGATATCAGTCCCCACAATCCAAAAGGGGCAGTGCGCATCCCACTGAACTGCGCGGCAACTTCCGGATGGGGAACTTTGACCGGTAACTCAATAGTGAATTGTTTGGTCTGGCCGGCAGGAACATAGATCCTTTCAACAAAAAGCCCCTTCCTCTTACTCAGACTTGCACCGGTATTTTCCAGGGAAACCGTAACAGGCAGCCAGCCCAGCTTATCATAGTTTTCAATCTCGATTACAAGTGTATTGCATTTTGAAAGGTTCCAGTTCCCTTTAATCTCGATGCCAGACGCAGACGGATCGATCTTAGTATTTATGTAAAGACTATTTTGTTCATTCTTCAATATACTTCCCCCTTTTTTTATGATCTGATTAAGCGGGGTTGTATTTGCGCCGAACAAAATTGTTTCATCTCCATCAGACATCAACTGGTTTCCAATAGCCATCAGAGGAAGGAAAAATAATAACAGGAAAAATTGGTTAGCCTTCATTGTGATTATGATTTTAACTTTATACGAAATATTTCTTCTGACCCTGGGGCCTGATATCAGTTAAATTGCCTTCGTAATGCCTGAGATTCCGGCATTCATAAGGATATTTTGCAATTGCATCCTCGTTGATTTCAATGCCAAGCCCCGGAGTGTTTGGAATAAACATTTCTCCATTCTTAAATATCACTTTTTCATTGCTGATCTCTCCACGGTAGGGAATATCATTTGACATGGTCTCCAAAAGATAAAAGTTAGGAGTACAGGCAGCAAGCTGAAGTGTTGCTGCATTGGCCACCGGGCCGCTTGGATTATGAGGGCAAACCGGAATATAATGAGATTCTGCAAGAGCTGCGATCTTCCGCAGTTCCATAATACCGCCGGCATGCGAAACATCCGGCTGCCAGTAATCTGCACACTCGAGGCGGAGATATTCGGCATATTCATACCGGCTGTACAAACGTTCGCCGCCTGACACGGGAATATCAATCTTTTTCCTCACCCAGGCTAAACCGGCTTTATCATCCGGCGGGATGGGTTCTTCGAACCAAAGAATGCTATATTCCTTCAGGGCATGACCTATACGGATAGCTGTGGGAACATTAAATCGCCCATGCCCTTCAATGATAAGATGAACCTGGTTACCCACAGCATCTTTGACCGCCCGAATGCACTCTAAGGCCTCATTAAGTTTTGCTGGTGAAATATTCATATACTCACGGCCAAATGGGTCCCACTTTAATCCGCTAAAACCTGCTTCAACGGCTATTTTCGCTTTGGCTGCAAATTCTTCAGGCGTCTTTGCTCCGGCAAACCAGCCATTGGCATAACAGGGGACTGACTCACGGACGCGGCCTCCCAGAAGCTGATATACCGGAACACACAGGTCTTTCCCCTTGATATCCCATAACGCCATTTCTACCCCAGCAAGAGCGCTCATTAGTACGGGACCTCCCCGCCAATATGCATCCCGGTAAGTATCATGAACAAAGGCCTCAATATCGTGAGGGTCACGGCCAAGCAAATAACGTTCAAGTTCTTTGATCGCCTGTTCTACCGTCAGTTCTCTCATTTCCAGGGTAGCTTCGCCCACCCCTGTTATTCCCGCATCCGTCATTACCTTTATAAATACCCAGTTGGTACGATAGGCATGACATATATATGTTTTTATTCCGGTTACTTTCATCTTAATTCTGTGTTTTTACATCATCGTTTCATCATCTTCCCGGCCCTGTTAAAATTCAATAAACCGACCGGGAACCATTGTAATACATTGAACGCCGCTTTCAATAACGGCATGAACAAACGGAGCCGGATCTGCAGTATTTTCAGCAAAAAGGCCATAATGCATTGGGATTACAAGGCTGGGTCTTAATACTGAAGCAACATGAAGTGCTTCATCAGCATTCATGTTACCTAACTTACCATTGATACAGATCATCATTAAATCAAAACCAGAGCCTTTCTCTGCTGCAACGACAGGAAGAAGCCCCTCTTCAAGTAAGGTATCCCCGCTTATATAGATCTTCTTACCGGCGGCTGAAATAACCATACCAATGGCATATTTGTCGGTATGAAAAGCAGGAACAGCTTTCACTCTCAATCCCCCTATGGTGTAAATGTCGCCGCAATTAAATACAGTAAAGCGATCCTGATTGAGGCCCAACCGGGTATAATGCTCATAGACACTTGCCGGGGCTATAAATTCACAATCCGGATAAAGAGCCAAAAGAGGGACGATTGTTTGTTCATCAAAATGATCCGCATGATCATGCGTACAGATGAGCACATCCGGTCTCAGATCTTCTAATTCCACAGGTACAGGAAATAATCTTTCAAGCCCTCTTGCACTTAGACTATTTGACAAATAGGGATCTATAACTATTCTTTTTTCATTCAGATGTATTAAAAATCCTCCCTGGCCCAGCCACATAATTTCCAGGGGATGCTTATTCTTCATTTCCATTAGCGGGTTAGTTAAAGACATTATATGCTCAAGAGAATATACCTGAATTAATGCATATACATGCCGCCATTAACGTCAATAGTAATCCCCGTAAGGTAACTGGATTCATCGCTGCACAGAAAAGCAACTGCATTTCCTACATCTTTCACTTTACCCAATCCGAGTGGGATTGTATCTGCTATTTTTTTTATGCCCTCCTCACCATGAATTTCCAATAACAATTCAGTTTCTATAATTCCCGGGGCAATTGCATTCACTGTAATATTGTAAGGAGCTGCCGTACGCGCCAGGGTACGCATCATTCCAAGCTGCCCGCTTTTTGTAGCCGCATAATGAATGTGGCCGTATAATGCGCCCTGCAATCCTACTACTGATGAAATAAAGACAATGCGCCCACTATTCTGCTTTCTGAATATTTCCATAGCCTTTTTTGAACAATAAAAGCCACTGGTAAGATTATTATTGATGATCCGCATCCAATCATCATTGCCGATATCAAAAATATCTTTCGCCTGCGATGTTCCGGCATTATTGATGAGAATATCCAGGCGGCCGTAACAAAGTACGATCTCTTCAAACAGGTGATTCACACTTCCGATATCGCTTACATCTGCCTGAATTTTAACAGCCTTTCCTCCTGCACCGGCAATTTCTTTTACCACTTCTGCGGCGCGGCTTTCCGAACCATTATAATTTACTATTACTTCTGCACCCCGTGCCGCCAGTTCTATGGCGATTCCGCGGCCTAATCCTCTGGATGCTCCCGTAACCAATGCTATTTTATTTTCCAGATTTTTCATACTTCTAAACTTTCTATTAATTCAACTGATTTATCCATGTTATTTTCAAATTCTATGTAAACTTTTCCCTTAA
>JAATFW010000015.1 GCA_015654985.1 Sphingobacteriales bacterium
AGGTTGAAAGTTGAAAGTTGAAGGTTGAAAGTTGAAAGTTGAAAGTTGAAAGTTGAAGGTTGAAAGTTGAAAGTTGAAAGTTGAAAGTTGAAAGTTGAAAGTTGAAAGTTTATTATGTTAAATAGGATTTGACTTTCCTTGTGCAACTTTCAACCCGCAACCTTATAAGGATATTTCCTGATTCTGCTATTTAAGGCTCTTCAAAAAGATTAGCCAGTAATTTATTTGCAGACCGTCTATAGGAAACATCCAGTTTTCCCAGCTTTTTAATTGCTCTGCTTTTATCAACTGTACGAATCTGATCAAAGCAAATCTCTCCGTTTATATTATCGAATTTTACCTTCAACCGTGTTGGTATCGACCTTATAACAGAAGTCATTGGCGCAACAATAACAGTTCTGAGATGGCTGTTGACTATTGTTGGAGAAATAATAAGGCAGGGCCGGGTCTTTTTAATTTCACTTCCCTGAGTAGGATCAAGGTCTGCTGAGATAATATCCCACTTTCTATAGTCCATCATTTAACGTGGTATCCCAGACAGAAAAGTCTTTAGCATCTTCATCCGGATCAAAGCCCGAAGCCGCTGCTTCTTTAAACAGTCGATCCCATTCTTTTACAGGTGGCAAAGTTTCCTTAACCGGTACTATTAAAATGCCATGTTCTTCTATTTTAATCTCTATAGGTCCCTGATCAAAATTAAACTGCCTGATCAGCGCTTTAGGAATTCTGAACCCCATTGAGTTCCCAATCTGTATAAGCTTCGTTACCATAAGTAATTATTATGTAAATACAAATTTATGGAATATTTAAATAATAAAGCAATCCTATTACCAGTAGTCCCTGATGCCGATACCAACAATCCGTCATAATAAAAATTAAACTATTGATTTATAATTGACTATTTGACTTATATAGTCAAATTACAAAAGAGTGACACTCTCACCCCTTAAATTGCCTTATTTTGCTTCGTGTTCGAACATAAAAGAAAATAATTTAAGTGAAAATGTTGCCCGGTAAAGAAGGGCTATTAAAAATTAAAAAGATGAAAAAGATTTTTATAAGAATTAGTTCAATAGCGTTTTTATTAGTTGGTTTCTCATTAGCAGTAAGTGCACAAACTTCTGATCAACCTGCAGGCAAGGCGATTCGGCTGAGTGTAGGGCCCGAATTTGGCTTGCCTGTTGGCAACCTGTCCGACTCATTCGACTGGAGCTTTGGAGGATCTGTAAAGGCTGATTTTCCCATAGCAAAAGCTTTATACGTGACAGTAAATGCAGGATACAATAATATTTTTGCCAAGTCGGATATAGACGTGCCCGATTTACAGCTGATCCCTGTCAAAGCCGGTCTCAAATATTTCCCAACGAAGTTAGTGTATGTTCAGGCAGAAGCAGGAGCAAACTTCTTAACAAATAAGTCGGATTTTGTCGGCGGGAAATCAGCTGCATTTGTATATGCTCCCCAGGTTGGCATCCTGCTGCCTTTTAGCAGCAAAAGCTTTCTGGATGCAGGAGTTCGGTTTGAAGGCAATACCAAATTTGTAGACGGCGGCGAATCCAGCAATTACTTCGGCTTACGCCTGGCCTACTCCTTTGAGTTATAATAAACTACTCTTTTGAGTTATAATAAAACTGTGATTGGTTTTATAGCTGAGCATCTGTCTGAAAAAGGCAGATGCTTTTTTATTATGCGCGGGTATAGTGCATCTACCCATTGATGGAAATTCAAACCGGGTACTCAATCCAAATTCAAACCGGATACTCAACCCAACGGCTTTCTATAGTTCCTTAATCCCCGGCTCTATCCCTAATTTTTCTCCCAGTTCCCGTAAATCCTTTACCACTGCATCTGTCAGAGGGATTCCCTGCACTTTCCTGATCCTTTCTGCTTCCATTTCCGGCTCTCCGGGAATAACTACTGGTTGCTCTTCATCAATCGGTTTGGCTGCTTTAAAGCGGCCGATCCACTGATCCATATGCTGCTTAAAATCTTCAACAGGACGGAACCCGTCAACCCGCATAGCCCCCAAAAAGTGCCCGATCCCTTTTCCCGGAAGGTCAGTCAGGGGATCAAGGAAAGCAACAAAAGGAGGTACCCATGGACCGTAATTAGCGCCGGAAAGCACCGCAGTGAGAATATCGACGGTGGCGCTCAGCCCGAAACCCTTATGGCTTCCATGGTCCCGGTCGCTGCCCAGGGGCAGGAGGGAACCTCCGCTCTTCAGAATATTCGCATCAGTAGCTGGCCCCCCGGCGCTGGTTTGAGCCCAGCCCTCAGGAATGCTCTTTCCCACGCGCTGCGCGATCTCCAGCTTACCGTTAGCCGCCGCCGCTGTTGCCATATCTACTACTACCGGAGGGTAATTCCCTGCCGGGAAAGCATAGCACATCGGGTTTGTGCCCAGCAGCCGCTCTGTTGTAAAAGTAGGCGCCACCAGGGGGCTCGCATTGGTCATCGCAAAGCCGATCATATCCTTTTTTACAGCCTGCATGGCATGGTAGCCCGCAATTCCGAAATGATTTGAATTTCTCACAGAAACCCAGCCTGAACCATATTTTCCCGCCTTCTCCATAGCGAGCTTCATGGCAAAAGGAGCAACCACCAGTCCGAGCCCGCTGTCGCCGTCCACAGTAGCCGTGGTGGCCGTTTCGTGAACAATGGTAATGTTGGGAGTAGCATTGATCCGCTGCTTTTTCCATAAACGTACATAGCCGCTCAGGCGGGCCACACCATGAGAGTCTATGCCTCTCAGATCTGAAGCCAGTAAGACATCTGCCGCAAGGGTTGCATCCTCTTCAGGGCATCCCATGGCTTTAAAAACTGATTCTGTAAACTGGCGTAGGTCAGATTCCTTAAATAATACTGAACTCATAATTACGGTTCAAGGATGGTAAATTTAAAATCAAGCGGTTTAAAATGCCTGATAAGTTCTGCGATAAACTGATCGCCGTATTTTAAATAAAACAGGCCGAAGTTCTCTGTCCTTTCCTGGAGTCCTCCACCGGGGAAATATTTGTTCCGAAGGTTCTCAATCTGGGATAAAGCGCCTTCATGGTTCCTTTTTTCTGCTTTGATAAACTTATTTTCAAGATTATTAAGTGCCCGCTGAAGGCGAGCCTTTACCGCTTCAGAACTGGGCCCCAGGGTAGGGTCTATTTTATAGGCCCTGAGCTTGATTTTTTCAAATAATGCCTGGAATTCGTTCTTCTCGTCCGAAAGGTTTAACGTATTTTTAGAATGGCCTACCACCCACTCTTTTTGCAGCGTACCTGTATCTTTAAAAATATCTTTTGTCCTGATATGCAGCCTGCATAACTTGCTGCCAAACGACTCGTCGGTTACCAGGGCAGAATTCCGGAGGATCAGTAGTGGAAAAGTAACATTATAAAAGTCGAAATTAGCTTTGAGCTGTAGCCAGTACACTATTTCTGAGCCTCCCCCTATATAAGCCAGATTTGGAAGGATAACCTCCTGGTAAAGGGGCCGCATAATTACATTGGGACTGAACCTCTCAGGATACCGCCGGATCTCTTCCCTTAACTCCTCTTCCGTAAACCTGAGATCTGTATTCAAAACAAAATAGGTGCCTTTTTCTTCTGTTATCCGCTCCCGAAGCCCTTCCGTCATATAAAAGAAGTTGATCTCACGGGCATTTACCTGGGTAGAGAAGCCTGCTTCTTCCAGATCAGCACTGCTTTTGCCGATAGTTTGATGGCTGTGTTTATGAATAATATCTTCCGCAATGATGCCTGCAAACTGCTGCTTGAACTCCGGGGCGTCCGCATCAATAACAACAAGCCCGTACTCTCCGAATAAAGTATTCACGAGACTTCTCGTAGCATCCGCTAAATGATCATGCTCAAGGTAAGCCTCTTCTATGATCCGGCACAGCCTTTCAGCATTTTCCGAAATTCCCAGGCCTTTCTGGTACTCTATTACCGCAGAAACAATTGATGCTGTCGGTATCCGGCCTGTAGCACCCTGAACATCCTGTTCCCACACCACAGATCTGCCATGAAAATTAACATGGTTGATCTCAGCAAAATCGTGGTCTTCCGTTGCCATCCAGTAAACAGGAACAAAATTCTTATCCGGGTAAGTTTCCTTCAGCTCCCGGGCAAGGTTTATCGCCGTAACGATCTTATAAATAAAATAAAGAGGCCCGGTAAAGATATTCAACTGATGCCCGGTAGTAATGGTGTATGTATTTTCGTCGCCCAGCAGTTCGATATTAGCGTTTACCGCTGAAAGCTGAAAGCCGAAGGCTCCTGTCCGGGCGCTATCAGTGTCTGCCCGTTAGTATCACTTCCAACCCTCACATTTCCTCTTTCAGCGCCCTGTACACTTTTAACTTTTAACCCCGGACTTTGAACTTTGAACTTTAAACTTTCAACTCTTAACTTTAAACTTTCCCCGTACTGCCTCTTCAGCACCTCTACCAAAACCTTCCGGTCGGCACAGACGGTTTTCTCCTCAATAAGTTTTCCGAATCCTTCTGTTGTTGGGAAATGGGATATAAAAGGCCTAAGCTTAGGATCACGGGACAGGTAGCTGAGTGCCGTGGATGAAAAACTATGGGTGTCGCTATAATCGATGTATGTTGCTTTCATCGCCCTGCGAAAATAGGGGAAATTTAGCAATTCCCCTTTTTCCATCCTTTATTTTACAATCTGTCCATATAAATCAAAGTCCTCTGCCCGTTCAATTTTTGCCTGAACAAAGCTGCCCGTTGTGGCATAATTAGCGGATGCGTGCAGCAGCACCTCGTTGTCCACTTCCGGTGAGTCGAATTCAGTCCGGCCCACAAAATAATCACCTTCCTTTTTATCGATAATCACCTTAAACGTTTTACCAACTTTATCGATATTCTTTTCCAGGGAGATCCCCTGCTGTATATCCATGATTTCTTCCACCCGCCGTTCTTTTATTTCCTGCGGAACATCATCCACCAGCGAATGGGCATGTGTTTTTTCCTCATGAGAATACGTAAAGCAGCCCAGACGGTCAAAGCGGGTTTCTTCCACCCACTCCTTCATTTCATCAAAATCTGCCTCTGTTTCCCCGGGATACCCGCAAATGAGTGTGGTTCGTAAAGAAAGCCCCGGAACCCTATCCCGGATGGCATTTACCAGGTCAACTGTTTTTTCTTTGGTGATCCCCCGTCGCATCGACTTCAGCATTTTGTCGCTGATATGCTGAAGCGGCATGTCCAGGTATTTGCAGATGTTTTCCCGTTCGTTCATCACATCCAGTATTTCCATCGGAAAACCTGAAGGATATGCATACTGCAGCCTGATCCACTCAATCCCCTCCACATCAGAAATGCGGCGGAGCAGTTCATCCAGGTTTCGTTTGCCATACAGGTCGAGCCCGTAATAGGTGAGGTCCTGCGCTATCAGGATCAGCTCCTTAGTTCCGTTCCTTGCCAGTCCCTTAGCCTCCTGTATCAGATCTTCAATAGATTTTGAAACATGCTTCCCTCTCATTAAAGGAATCGCACAAAAAGAGCAGGGGCGGTTACAGCCCTCAGCGATCTTGAAATAAGCAAAATGCGAAGGGGTAGTTAAAAGCCTTTCCCCGATCAGCTCATATTTATAATCAGCCCCTAAGGAAGCCAGGATATTCTTAAGATCGTTTGTGCCGAAGTAAGCATCCACATTGGTTATCTCAGCTTCCAGTTCAGGCTTGTAGCGTTCAGAAAGGCAGCCAGTAACAAAAACCTTTCCCACCTTACCCTGTTCTTTCAGCCCGCTGTACTGCAAAATCGTGTCGATAGACTCCTGCTTGGCATTATCAATAAACCCGCAGGTATTAATAACGATAATATCATCCTTCCCCACCTTGTCCGCTTCGTGCACCACATTGATCTGGTTACCCTTCAACTGCCCCATCAGGATCTCAGAATCATACACGTTCTTGGAGCAACCCAGAGTGATTACATTCACCCGCGGTTTTTCTGTTACCAGTCTTGTTTTTTTAGTCTGCATTTAATCTTAATAATTGAATTATCGTCAGGAAATCAAAAAGAATCACGCTGAGATCCTTTTTAATTTTGGTCGGATAATTCCGCTTGTTAATTAGTCTGGTAAGTAATTTCAGGATATGTTAATTTCCTCCTTATCAACGAATAGATCAGATAGTGATAATGATTTTAATTTACCCTCATGGATAGCTTTTACTTCCCTTAACCCTTTTTTTATTTCCTTTAAAAGAGCAGTCTCCTTCTGCCTCTTTACCCGGTTTCTGCTTTTCGAAGATGTGACTTCGGCCATTCCGCTTTCTGATGATCCGGAATCAGCTTTTGCATCTTCGCTCGCTTTAATTATTAATTTGGTCACAATGATTGATGATTACATTTGTAAAAAAACATATCAGGGTTTCAGGGAAATCTCCGATAGATCTCCTTTCTGTGCAGAATACGCTCAAAGCTAATCTCATGGTTAACTATCTTAACCCCAATTCTGTAATCACCAATACGTATCCTGTAGTAGTTGTCAAACCCTTTAAGCTTTTTAATTGCCGGAATCTCTGAAAATTGAAGAATAGGTTAAGATGTCATCAAAAATAAGCCTCTCAACCTTAACCTGAATATTTACCGGAACTTCAGATAATTCTTTTAAAAAGCTCCGGTTATAAACGACATTCACTTACTGCTTTTTAAAGTCAAATAATACTCACGGGCCTCTTCTAAACTCAATTTGTCGGAAGGGTCGTTTTCTTCAATTGCTTTAGCAATCCCATAATCTTCTCTGTCTGAACCGGTGAGGATTTCTGATTTAAACCCCATCTTATGAGCCAGTTCCTGAAGAAGAGAAACATCTTTTTTATTCGTAGTATGAATAATTATACTGCCCATACTCAAAATTACCTAAAACAATTTTATTTGAAAAGAGAATTTACAAACTCCTGCCTGTCAAACAACTGCAAATCATTCATTCCCTCTCCCACGCCAATATACTTTACCGGGATTTTAAACTGATCGGAGATCCCGATCACCACCCCGCCTTTGGCAGTACCATCCAGCTTGGTAAGCGCCAGGGCATTCACATCGGTAGCCTGGGTAAACTGCTTACATTGTTCAATGGCATTCTGCCCTGTAGAAGCATCCAGCACCAAAAGTATCTCGTGAGGGGCGCCGGGAATAACCTTCTGCATCACGTTCTTGATCTTGGTAAGCTCGTTCATCAGGGCAACCTTATTATGCAAACGTCCTGCGGTGTCAATAATGGCCACATCCTCCCCGTTGGCTACTGCCGACTGAAGCGTATCAAAAGCAACCGAAGCCGGATCGGAACCCATTGCCTGCGCCACTACCCGTACATCAACACGTTCGCCCCAGAGTTTTAGCTGCTCTACGGCGGCGGCCCTGAAGGTATCTGCGGCCCCGAGCACTACTTTGCTCCCTGCCTGTTTAAGCTTGTAAGCCAGTTTACCGATGGTGGTTGTTTTACCTACTCCGTTTACGCCTACCACCATGATCACATACGGCTTATGATTGCCATACTCGAAGTTCTCAAAATCATTGCTGTTGTTTTCTGCCAGGAGGTTCTGGATTTCCTCTTTCAGCAGTGAATTTAACTCAGATGTTCCAAAATATTTATCACGTGATACACGTTGCTCAATACGTTCAATAATTTTCAGGGTAGTAGAAACACCTACATCCGAAGTAACCAGTACCTCCTCCAGTTCATCCAGTACCTCGTCGTCCACAGACGATTTTCCGATAACTGCTTTGGTAAGCTTGGAAAACAAGCCCTCCTTAGTTTTTTCCAATCCCTTATCCAGGGCTTCCTGCTCGTTAGGAGAAGTCTCCTTCTTTTTGAAAAAATCGAATAATCCCATTCAGCGATATGAGTTATGAATTGTGAGTTATGAATTGTGAGTTATGAATTATGAATTATGAGTTGTGAGTTTCCAGCGATTTAGCAAAAATTGATTTAAATATACAACACATTTTTATAGCTGATAATCATTGAGTTGAGAATGTGTTTTACAGTTTG
>JAATFW010000106.1 GCA_015654985.1 Sphingobacteriales bacterium
CCTCCCTTCTTCATATAGTTTCATTACGCTGACCGTAGTGGCTGATATTTTGGTTACAGAAGCAAGGTCGTATGCCGTTTCGGTGGTCACGGGCTCTTTGTTATCGTAATTCATACTCCCGTATGCCCTGTTAAATGCAACCTTACCATCTTTAGCTACCAATACTACACAGCCGGGAGTAGCTCCCTTTTGAATTGCATTTAATGCAATATCGTCGATATGGTTGAGTTCTTTTTCGTCCAGGCCTACGGTTGCCGGCTGAACAAAGGGGAAATAATAATTCTTTGTGATTCCGCTTCCGTAGGGATAGGCATCGGAAACTGTTACGGGCAGCTTTCCCTTCGCTGTTATTGTACCGTCAAGAAGATTTGCAGCAACATCGTGCATCAGGCTGTCGTCTTCATAACAGGCAACCAGGTTTTTTGCCTGTGGCAGGTTACTCACAGCGTAAGGATTGCCGAAAACAAAGCTTACCACATGATCATAACCTGAAAGTTTTTGGGCAAGCGTAACGGCAGCCTTACTGATCCCAAAATTACCGCCGGGATATTTTTTATAGCGGTGCAATCCTACAATTATTTCATCATAACCGGAGCTCACCTGTTTAATGATATTATCAGCAGCAATACTGTCTGCCGGATAATCAAAATAGAAACAGTCGGCCTGGTATTTCTGCTGTAGGATATGTGCAAAGTGGTTTTCTTTGCCGATACCAATACCAACATAGGCTATTTTCTTTCCTTTAGTCAGGGGGATGATAGAAGAGTCTGCCTGGCTGAGAAGGGTAATGGCATTTTCGTAAACATCCTTTTTAATTTCCTCAGCATTTTTATTGAGGTCGCCGTTCAGTGAGACGGTATCAATTGTTCCGGGATTTGCCAGACCAAGGTTATATTTTGCTAAAAGCACCTTGTGTACTTTATCATCAATATCCTGCCAGCTTAATTTTTTCCTGCGGATGGCCTTGCGAACCTTACGGATACTGCCTTTTATATCGCCTGGCAGGCAAAGCATATCATTTCCGGCAATCAGCGACCGGACAGCCGCTTCACCCTGCGGATAAAACTTTGCCACACCTTTCATCTCAAGAGCATCGGTAAATGTAATTCCCTTAAAGCCAAGCTGATTACGGAGTAAGCCGGTGACATTTTTCGGTGAAAGAGAAGTGGCCCGGTTGGGCGTACTATCGATAGCCGGAATGTAAAGATGGGCAACCATTACGCTTCCAACGCCGGCATCGATCATGGAACGGAAGGGATAAAGCTCCAGGGAATCAAGCTGTGCAAGCGATTTGTTTATCACCGGCAAATCAAGATGCGAGTCAACTGAAACATCGCCATGACCGGGAAAATGTTTGGCACAGGCCATTACACCTTCATCCTGAATACCCTTCATGATCCGGGTACCGAAGAGGCCTACTTTATATTTATCTTCGCCGAAAGAACGGAAATTAATCACAGGATTTGCCGGATTATTGTTGATATCAACTACCGGAGCATAATCAACCTGGATTCCAATGCGGCGGCATTGCTCACCGATGGCACGGCCAACCTTATAAGCGATTTCAGCATCCTGTACCGCACCAATAGTTAACTGATCGGGATAGGGAACCGTTCCGGCGAAACGCATACCCAGTCCTGTTTCGCCGTCCACACACACCATCAGAGGTGTTTTTGCTTTTTGCTGTAACCTGTTTATAACTTCTGCCTGCTGCAGAGGGCTGCCCTGGAATAAACAAATAGAACCGATATTATATTTACGGCTGTATTTTGAAACTTCCTTTTCAAAGAAGACCGCTTCGTTGCCCCTTCTCTCCGACATGCGGATCACCATTAACTGGGCAATCTTTTTCCTGCGGGATAATTTCTTAGCCGTGCTATCCGCCCAATGCTCCGCAGCGGGGCTTTCTTCAAGAAAGCGCTGGGCAAAAACGCCTGACGAACTGAGCAAAAAGGCAAGGAGCAAAAATGTCCTGATATTCAGGATGTGGAATTTAAGATGTCCGTCCATACAATTTCTTTATCAGATTTTAACAGCGCCTATTCCGGGAAGAGTGTTTAGTGTTACTTTGCCATCAACCACCGTGGTGCCCTTAAAGACGTCGTTGCTGATCAGCAATGCGCCATCCAGGTCGGCCCAGTCGGTCATAGGTGCAAGCTGGGCTGCAGCAGATATTGCACAGGAAGTTTCTGTCATACAGCCGATCATGATCTTCATTCCCAGGGCCCTGCCAAGGGTAAGCATCTCATGCGCTTCGCGCATGCCGGTACACTTCATCAGTTTGATATTAATTCCGCTGTACACTTTATAAGCCTTTAACACATCATCCAGACGCTGAACTGCCTCATCACCCATGGTTGGAATGGGACTTCTCTCCGTTACCCAGGCATTGTCATCCACCTGTTCCTTTGGCATGGGCTGTTCAAGGAACACCACGCCTTTTTCATGCAGCCAATGAGCCATATCCAGGGCGTGCTGACGGTCTTTCCAGCCCTGGTTTACATCCACACATATGGGTTTATCAGTTATTTCCCTGATCGTTTCGATCATCTGCTTATCGGTATCGCGGCCCAGTTTCACTTTCAGGATCTTATAGGGATCAGCTTCTTTTACCTTCTGCCGGATCACCTCAGGAGTATCAATCCCGATGGTATAGGAAGTATCGGGAGTTTTTGAAGGGTCGTAGCCCCAGATCCTGTACCATGGCTGTTTGATGATCTTACCAACGAGATCGTGCAGGGCAATATCCACAGAAGCTTTTGCGGCCCTGTTGCCATCTTCAATCGCATCCACATAATTAAGGATATTTTCCATTTCAAAGGGATCGTCAAACCCGGAAAGGTCAACCTTCGAAAGGAATTTTAGTACCGTTTCATGTGATTCACCAAGATATGGAGGCATGGATGCTTCGCCATAGCCAACAATGCCGTTATAGTTTATTTCAGTAAGCACGACTGGGGTAGTGGTACGCGAACTTGTAGACAGATTAAAGGCATGCCTGAGGTTTAAAGTGTAGGGTTTAAAACTTAGTTTCAACCTTCCTTTGCCTGCAGAGGCTTCCCTTGCATCTGCAAATAATTTATCTGATCCTAGTACCATTGATGCTCCTGTAATTAAGCCTGTTTTTTTTATAAAGTCTCTTCTGCCTGACATATCTGTTATTTCAGTTCTGTTTGATAAAAAGTATGCTGATCAATACGGCTGATACCCGGCGTTCCTATTGCAGTCAGTATCCGCCTTGCACTTACCAGAGTTTGCGTCTGCCTGTTATCGTAATTTGCAGCGTCCTTTAGAAGGCTGCTGATCTTTACCAGGCCGGCCGCCTGTATAAATTCGCCATTTCCCATATAAATAGCGGTATGAGTAACCCTGAGGCCTTTTCCTCTTGCTTTCCCTGCTGAAAAGAAAAGCAGGTCGCCCGCTTTGAGGTTCTTAAGACATTTCTCTATATTTACTGTATCTTTTTCAAAAATATCAATCTTCTCTCCTGTTAAGGCTTGCTGAGAAGCGTCTCTGGCAAGGATGACCCCATTAAGATAATAACTGGTCTTTGTAAAACCACTGCAGTCTACACCTTTAATAGAAGTCCCGCCCCAAAGGTAGGGAACCCCAATAAGCGTCTTTGCTGTATTGATGATCTGTTCGGCATCCGGATTTGGCCTGGAGATCCATTTATCGTAAGGCTCTGTTTGTTTTTTGGGGATATAGGCAATACGTCCGTCAGGATATGTTACCTGATAAAAATTCTTTTTTTTGCCTGTCAGTTTAAGGATATTACCCGCAACGAGGTCGGACACAGGAAGAGAATCCTGCGACGCTTTGCTGTAGGAATGGCCGTAGTTTGCAGTAAATACAATTTTTGAGGCCAGCCTCCATTGATCAAATGCCGGTTTATCCATCACAGCAATACCGGCATCGTCAGTCCAGGAAATATATTGATCGGGAGTGCGGACCAGATAATAACCATAGCTTTTCTTTAATATTTCGACAGGGGTACCCAGCAATGTCTGGGAAACCATTTCTGAAGCATTTTCCGGCATTAACCGGTTATTGCATACCGAAAGTCCGGCAACGCCATAAATCTTGCCGTTTAATTCTGCCGACGGTAATATGCTTTCCTCTATTACTGCCTGCACATTCTCCTTTTTAAGAAGTTCTTTAAAAAATGGCAGAGCCTCTCTGCTGCTTGTTTCGACTTTTAAAGCCAGCGGATCGGAGGAAGTAATTTCGGTACTGAATAAAACAGTCCTTTTATCGGGTGCAAAGAGTTTTTTTACACTATCCGTTATTGCCGCCACTTTCTTTATCTGCAACGAATCAATACCTGCAGCTCCTTTTGAACCGGCAACCGAAATGAAAAATAAGATTAACAGCAGAAAAAAGTTCTTCATATCTACTTTCAAAGGCCATTATTTTTTTAAGTATTCGAGACAAGCAATTTTCCCATCCATCGTGCCCAATACTACTTTGTTTTTTTCAAGAGGCATAACCGGGTTCAAGAGGCTGTTAGAAACTTTATACTGCCATATCACAGCACCGCTCTGCCTGTCTATTGCCGAAACGAGACCTGAATGACTTGGCACATAAATAATTCCGTTACTCTCAACAATTGCCGAAGGGGTTAATTCATAAGGCAGTTGGAGAGCCGATTTCCAACTGAGTTCCATTGAATCGGCCACGGTGGAAGCTCCGTAAAGCTGCCCGTCCATTGTCTTAACGTAAACCAGCGAACTGTCGGTCGAAAGTCCCATTGATTCGCGAACCCTTTTATCCTTCATCTGTTTCCTCCAGATTACGTTTCCGGAAGCCGCATCAAGTGCCGTCATATACCTGTCGGGAGCCACGATAAAGATCCTGCCTTTTGCTCCCACGGGATAACATGCGGCAGGTGAAAACATACGGTTAGACGCACCGTTATTCCATTTCCACACTAATTTTCCTGTAGCAAGGTCCAGTGCATAAAAGTCGTTTGCCCAGCATCCAAAGTAGATTTTATCCTGGTAGATCAGAGGCTTTGTTACTACAAATCCTTTTACCTGATCGAAGTCCCATACCAGTTTCCCTGTTTTAAGGCTAAGGGCCCGAAAATGTCCATCGGAGCTCCCGATATAGGCTACTCCATTTTTAATAACCGGGGAGCCAAGCACCGGCCTTAAAGCTGCCGCCTTCCAAACCAGTTTCCCTGTTGAAAGGGCCAGCCCATATATATTGTTATCAGAAGAGCCAACCACTACATACTGGCCTTCAACTGCAGGAGTAGAATAGATCTTTCCGTTGGTTTTATACAGCCATTTTAATTTCCCGGTCTTTTTATCCAGGGCATATACCTGCCCGCTGGTGTTTGCGGCGATAACAAGTCCGCCGCCTGTTGCAGTACCTGCTCCAACATCACTTTTATCCTGGTACCGCCAGAGAACCTTTACTCCGGGATATTTTGTATTGACCTCATAAGAGGGCCTCGGGTATTTGGTAGTATCACGACTGAAATAATGGTTGGTTAAAGTTACCTGAGCCCATTGCCGCTGAGTTTGAACAACGGGCTTTCTTTCTTCAAATACTGCGTTGCCATTTTGTATGGTTACTATATTATATCCACCTATGCTGTCTTTAGCACGAAGGTTCGAACGCCCCATTACCCCGGGTATCCCCTCAAAATTATACTGATGATTATTATGCCCGTGACCGCATAATATAAGCTGCACATTTCTTTTCTTCAGCCGGTCTATTGCCTCATACCAGTTATTCTGATCGGAGTCCTGGGGATAGTGATTAAGATAAATAACAGGCATGCCGGGATCCTTCATATTATTGAGAACGGAATCAAGCCAAACGATATTCTCGCGGGGTACCTGGCCGGGACCCATCCTCATATTAGGACCGGAACTGGTGGCTGCAAACAGGTAGCCGCCGGCAGTAAAGGAAAAGGTTTCTGCACCAAATATCTTCCGGAACGAGTTGCTGCCGCTTTCAGACCAGTTGGCGTCATGATTTCCCGCGATGATGTACCAGGGTTTATTCAAACTGTCGAGAATCTGTTTTGCCAGTTTAAGCTCTTCATCTGCCCCAAATTCGGTAATATCTCCCGTAAGCACCACAAACTGAAGAGAGGCATTTTCGTTGATATCTTTCACTGTTCTGCGCAAGTCTTCTGCGGCTGTCTGATTGCCGATGTGGGTATCGGTAACAAAAGCAAATTTGAGGGACTGAGCTTTAACAGAAAGGGAGGTTAACAAAATAACCACCATAGATAAAGCAGATATATATTTTCTTTTCATATTGTCAATTTGCGGAACCGGGATTTATAAAATGCAGAAACATGCAATCCTTTATTTCCCGGCGTGCGTGCCTTTAAATGTTAAAAATATACTTTTTTATTTATAATATCAATAAAAATGCATGTTTTTAAGACAAACATGCACAAAAACGCATTTACTCATTTAAGAGATAGTCTATCCGGACAAAACCATAACCTTTTGTTTCCAGCTTTTTCAGTAAATCATCCAGTTTATTATAAAATTTGTCGGTCCGGCGGGGATCTGTACCAATATGGCTCAGCAATATAAAACCATTTAACCCATTCTGAGCGCTTTCTTCAAAGCTTATAATGGAGTCGCAGATCTTCTCCGAACTTAAATAAGCCTTTCCCATCTCCGGGAAAGTATAGTCGGCTGTTGATCGCGTACCCGGGGTAAAATTTACGAGATGTAAACCTTCCTGACCGGTCCATTCAGCTACCTTACTATTATACCACTCGTAGGGTGGCAGAAAATAAGGAGCGTCTTTCTTCCTGATTCCAAACCCTGCCATTTTTTGATAGCTCATTTTCAGATCTTCACGAAATTGTTCGCGGGTCACGAGCAGGCTATCTCTTTTTTTCCAGTCGCAATATAACAAATGCTGGTTTGAATGGGAACCGAGATAATGCCCGTCTTTCTTCAGTTGAAGTACCAGGTGTTTAAAAGCGGGATTACTATAAAACCGGCCGGTAAGAAAGAAGGAAGCTTTTATACCATGCTGTTTAAGCGTTTTACAAATCGCCTCTCCTCCATCTGCAAATTCATCCCCGGTAAACACCAGCGCTATTTCCTTCTTAGTGACGTTGGCCCTTACCATAGCGCCATTCGCGTCGGTCACTACTTTTTTTTTAATGCGTTCACCTCCCCGGATCCTGATTCCTTAGCAGCCAGCAGATAAACAAGGGAAGCAGTACCGTCCATTGTCGGTTCATTGGTACTGTAATCTCCATGATCATCGTGATATACTACGAGGTCTGACTGAAATCCGGCATACTGGTCGGGATTATATAAGGTAATGCCACGCAGATTTTTATAGATAGAACCGTAAACGGGGCCATCTACCAGTCCGCCATCGATCGGATATTTGTACAGGTGTGTAAAAGCTGAATGCGGATCGACGGGAGTATCGCCACCGGAAGGCAGGCCATAGACCATACTTGTACCCCAGGGATTACAGCCAAACAGCCAGTCGAAATTAGCCTGCGCAAGTTCCTCAAATGACTTGTCGCCACTAAGCTTTTCATATAAAAAGCACTGAATAGCGAACGAAGTGGTCAGATTATTTGAGCACCAGATGAAAGGGACACCGCGATAAAAGGCATTCGCCCTGCCTTTCTTCCACACCTTTTCGATTCCATCCCTGTAGAAACCGGTCATCTCTTTACTGCTTTTGGAGCCGGCCTGGGCGGCCAGTTCGTAATGTCCGAAGTTATGAAAGGGATACCACTGATAATGACGGGCAGTATCAGCACCCATCCAGGGAGTAATTTTTTCCTTCAGGCCATACCGGTAAGCCTGATTAAAATACCGGCGATCTGATGTAAGCTCATAGAGCGCTGCAGCACCCAGCTCCATGTCGTCGACCCAGTTATCCTCTTCATAAAAATAGGGGGCGAGATTGGGAGCGGTCTGACAAACACCGGGTTTCTGAAGACCTAAAGAATATGCAGATAAAGCTTTTTCTTTCAGTAACCCAGAAAAAGCAGCGTCTTTCTCACGGTAAATCTTTGCGGCGAGCGCAAAAGCCGCCGTAAACTTTCCGGCAGTAGAGGCTACTCCGGTGGCCCTGTTTTTATATTTCCCCAGTCCCTGGGGTTCGCCAGTGGCAAAATAAACAGGACGGCCTTTTCCGGGGCCAACGCCATAATCGGTTGTGTCCAGTGAAGGAAGACGCATGCCCCGGTGATCCCTGTCATCTGCCAATTGATTGAACAGCCAGTCTTTGCGGGGATGCATTTTCAGAAGCCACTCAATTCCCCACCTGGCTTCATCAAGCACATCGGCAGTTCCGTTCACCCCATCAAGTCCGTTGGCCTGATGTGCATCGGAAAAAACTCCGGGGAAATCACGGTAGGCAGCCAGCAGGTGGTAGGTTGCATTCGCTGACGTGGTAGCGTACTGCAAATAATCGGAAGCATCGTGCCAGCCGCCGGCAACATCAATGCGGGTGCTGTCGGGCATTGGCCCATACATGGTGTAGCCATCGGTGGTATGACAGGAGTCTTTCAAAAAGGGGTTATAGCCGCTGCGCTGCTGCCGCATATAGCGGAGGGTAAAATCGGCTGTGCCTTTATAAACGTCGTTGTCTATCGTAAAAACAGGACTTCTGACGTTCCCGGCAAGGATGTAATACTTTCCAGGCTCTTTAAACGGTGAGAAATTAAGCCTGTAAGATTGAAGAAACGGACCGTAAGAACCAAAAGGCTTGCCTGCCTTTCCTTTGAAGACTGCTTTATCGTTCGAGGCATCTATCAGTTCAAATCTTTCGATCTTGTCATTTGATTTACTAACCCAAACGGCGACTTTAACGCTGGTAGGGGTATAGCCAAGCTGATTAATGCGGATCCATGTATCATCGGCAGCTTTCACTCCAAGTGAGATGATGCAACAATACAATAATACTGCAATACTTTTCTTCATTTGTTTAATCGTTTATTATACGAAAAGTTGACGAAGCAGAAGCCTCGAGGAAAAATATTAAGTTAATTTAAACATGGTTTTACCAATGCTGAATTTAAATATATTACGGCTGCTCTATTAAATCTGAAACAAAAAGCCCTCCCGGCCTATATGCAATGGAGGGCTTTTCTTAGCTTCTTATCCTAAAGACAAATTTATTAATATCCGAAAAATTACCAATTCGC
>JAATFW010000251.1 GCA_015654985.1 Sphingobacteriales bacterium
ATTTACAAGGCTTTTAGGGGAATAAAAAATGATTGTGGTCATGTTTTTTAGCTGGGCTTATTTCTTATTATGGCTTGCACACCTTACAGGGGATGGCGTTGAAAAATGGTTGAAGCCGCTGGTGCAGAACGCTCCGGGATTCCTCCTGCTATTGTCTTACATCTGATCTGACAGAATAAGCCGTGTCCCGACCACGGCTCGACGCCGTTCCAACCAAGCGAAAACCCCGTCCCGGAGCGTGTACGGAGCGAACCAGGAAACGGGCTTGTAACAGATGAAGCATTTGAGCTGCGCTCAAATGCTTCATCTGTTACTTTATGATACAATAAAAGTGATCTACTTTTTCTTATTTAACTCCCTGCGTACCTTTTTCACAAATGCCAGGGATACATTGGCTACGTCGGTAATCTGCTCGTCTGACAAGCCTAATTTTACAATCAGGTTTTCTACAACTTCGTAGCTTTTCTTTTCGGAACCCTGCTGAATGCCGGTTACGATTCCTTTTTCAATTCCGAGCTGAATTCCCTTTTTAATTCCTTTTTCGCGGGTCAGTTGATTTATTGTTTCTATTATTCCTATAGCTTGCGTCCTCCCGGTTAATGCGTCTACTGCTGTATCAAATTTACGATTTATTTCTTCATTTTCAATGTAGAGAAAATTCTTCAGAAAGAAAATGAAGCGTTCTATTTTCTCATGACTATACTTGCCGCAGGCTATCATGGCCCGCACGATCGTCAGCCTTTCTTCCCCCAGCTCTTCTTCGGGCACCTTTCCCTCAAGCAGGGCTTTCCGGGCCGCCAGGATAATCAGGGAGAAGGGATTATCCATCGTTAAGAGCTCAGTCTCTGTGTGATCAAAGATGTGGTAAGCTTTGTACTTAAAAAGAATCTATGTATGCAGCACCTTCCGGTAAAAATGATCGGGACGTCTCTGCCCTTTATCCCCGATAAATACCGCAATAGATTCTACAGGAGAACCAAAGCGGTCGAACAAACGGTATGCATATTGAAACATCCTCTTTTCAAAACCGGTCCGGTTGCTTCCTTCTATTTCCAGGTGTACCAGCAGATACTCAAACCCTCCCTTTAGCAGAAAAACTTTTACAAGCAGGTCCGCCTGCCGGGTTCCGCCCTTCTTCTCGCGTTCGGGAAAAATCTCCCTGAGTTCCTTGTCCATTACTTCGATGGGACGGTTCAGATCAAACAACTCAGCAGCGTTAGGATAAAAAAATTTATCACTCCAAATGTGCTCAAATGGGTAAGGGAATCCGCGCGGATGTCTTTGGAAACTGCTGCTGCAAAAGTTAATGTTAGTTCAGATAGGCTGAAACATTAGCAAAGGCTTATAAAAGGCCGTTCGCATTGTTTTTCCTGCCAGAGATTCCACGCGACTTCCTGCCGTTACAAGATTTTAGACGCCAGTCAGCTAAAGAGTTAGGCACCGGTTCAGTTTTCATTATAAGGGGAATACAGCAAAAGCAGGCCTGGATAAGTGAAATAAACGAAGACGATCAGGAAGAACCTTTATCTTTCGTTGGTAAGTTTACAGTAAAAGAATTAATTAATCCGACCTCATTCTCTTCTTTTCTCTTCTAATTACCTATCGAAAACCGCCATTCTGCTAACAACTCTGCTTGCTTTAAAACAGTATCAATTGCATTCTGCTGCTTATCCGGTGGATAACCGTATTTATTTAACGTCCGTTTCACAATAACCATTAATTTAGCTCTTGAACTTTCCCGGATAGTCCAATCTATTGTTGCATTTGCCTTTATTTTTTCGGTTATTTCCCTGGCAATTAAACGCAGTTGCTCATCTCCTAATACTTGAACTGCACTGTCATTTACTCCGAGAGCATTATAAAAGGCTACTTCTTCTGTAGAAAGGCCTAATCTCTCTGCTTCTTTATCTGACTCCCTGATATCCCTGGCAAGATTAATGAGCTCCTGAATGATCTCAGCCGTTGAAAGCAAATTGTTCTGATATCTACGAATGGATGACTCAAGCATTTCGAGCAATGCTTTACTTTTAACAAGGTTGGTTTTAGTTCTGGCTTTGATTTCATCATTAAGAATCTTCTTCAGCAATTCTAAAGCGAGGTTCTTATGCTTCATGCCTTTAATTTCAAGCAGAAATTCGTCTGATAGGATCGAAATCTCAGGTTTTCTAATTCCTGCGGCATCAAAAATATCGATTACTTGTTCTGAACTTAATGCCTCGTCAACAACCTGTTTAATGGCACTTTCCAGTTCGGTATCTGAACGCCCGGATACGGAACCTTCGAATTTTGTCAGTCGTGATTTTACTACCTGAAAGAAAGCGATCTCCTCTTTTAATGCCAAAGCATTCTCATCAGGAACAGATAAAGCAAAGGCCTGGCTTAAAAGAGTGACTTCACGGACAAACCGTTCTTTCCCATCGTGTAATCCTAATACGTGCTCCTCTGCCTGAAGTATTACCGCCAGCTTTTCTCTGGCATTTCCATTGAAAAAGCGGTTATAGTTAAACCCTGCTAATCCCGAATAATATGCCAGCGGCTCTTCTACCAGGATATCCTTTGTTGAGGAAGGCTCTTCTGCAAAGAGTTGTCTTACCAGTTCTACCTTTTCCATGAGCATCTGAACGGCTCTTTCCTGTGTATCGGTTGGGGTTCCTTTTCCTCCCGCATCGGAGTAAAAAGACAGGGCTTTCTTTAAATCGGTAGCAATGCCCAGATAATCGACCACTAACCCTCCCGGTTTATCTTTAAATACCCGGTTTACTCTTGCAATAGCCTGCATAAGCGTGTGCCCATGCATGGGTTTATCTATATAAAGCGTATGCAATGAAGGCGCATCAAAGCCTGTGAGCCACATATCTCTTACAATAACCAGCTTTAAAGAATCAGAGGGGTCCTTCATTCTGCCTGCAAGATCCTCCCGTTGCTGTTTTGTAGTTCTAAACTTTGCCAGCAAAGGACCATCATCACTTGCAGACGTCATAATAACCTTAATGGCTCCTTTGCTCAGATCTTCGCTATGCCACTCCGGTTTCAAGGCAACGATCTCATTATATAATTCAACGGCTATCCGCCTGCTCATGGCAACTATCATGCCTTTACCCTCAAATACCGATTGCCGTAATTCAAAGTGATTAACTATATCTTTGGCCAGGTTCTTAATTCGTTTCTCATTCCCAACAATCGCCTCCAGTTTAGACCATTTGGCTTTGGCCTTTTGTCCCTCGCTGAGTTCGTCCTGCTCCAGGTCTTTATCAAATTCTTCTATCAGGCGACGGCCTTCTTCATCAAGGTTAACTTTAGCCAGACGGCTTTCATAATAGATTTTAACAGTAGCTCCATCATTAACGGCTTGAGAGATATCATAAATATCGATATACTGCCCGAAAACCTGGGGTGTATTTACATCGGTACTTTCGATGGGGGTGCCGGTAAAGCCGATATATGTTGCATTTGGTAAGGCATCGCGCATATATTTTGCAAAGCCGTATGCAATACGTTTTCCTGTTTTTTCATGCGTTTCGGGATCTTTTACATCTATCAATTTTGCTTCAAAGCCATATTGAGTGCGGTGCGCCTCATCTGCTATTACAATGATGTTGGTCCGCTCTGAAAGGCGATCGTATTCTTCTTTTCCATCTTCAGCTAAAAACTTTTGGATGGTGGTAAATACAATTCCACCGCTTGCTACTTTCAGCAACTCTTTCAGTGCTTTTCGATCCTCTGCCTGCACCGGTTCCTGACGCAATAACTGCCGGCAGGATGCAAATGTGCCAAAAAGCTGGGCGTCGAGATCATTCCTGTCTGTGAGAACAACCAGAGTAGGGTTTTGCATTTCTGGCTGACCGATGATTTTACCTGCGAAAAACACCATACTTAAGCTTTTGCCGGAACCCTGGGTATGCCAAACCACACCTCCTTTTCTTGTTCCGGTTGCAGTTGCCTTTAGTGTACTTTCCACCGCTTTATTAACAGCGAAATACTGATGATAAGCTGCAAGCTTTTTTTCTGTCACTATTTGTGTCAGTCCGGTTTTATGGTCTTCCTTTTTTGATTTCTCAAAAATGGTGAAGTTGCGGATGAGATCAAGCAAGGTTGCGGGATTCAGCATCCCTTTAATTAGAACTTCGAGTTGCGGGGCGAACCGGGAAGCATCTTTAATACCATCGGCACTTTTCCAAACCATATAACGGTTGAACCCGGCAGATACACTTCCTGCTTTACATTCCAGTCCATCTGAAATTACACAAATCGCATTATAGGTAAAAAGAGAAGGAATGGTAGCCTTATAGGTTTGTATTTGATCGTATGCTTTCTTTATGGTGGCATTTTCGTCTGCTGGGTTCTTTAGTTCAAAAAGGACCAACGGAAGACCATTCACGAAAAGCAATATATCCGGGCGCTTTGTTTGATTCTTTTCGGTAATAGTATATTGATTTATAGCTACAAATTCGTTGTTAGCTGTATTTTCAAAATCTACCAGCTGCACTTCATAACTACGCTCATATCCGTCCTGCTGATAAGGTATTTTCACTCCTTCAATTAAAAGTGTATGAAAAGTTTCATTATTATGCAGCAACTCGGGCGACCAGATCCGTATCACTTTCTGAATGGCCTGTTCCTGCACATCAGAGGGGATATGGGGGTTTAATATAGAGACAGCCTTACGTAAACGGCTTGCCAGAACAATTTCTTCATAGCTGACCCTTTCCTGTTGCTCTGCTCCAGGGGCAACGGAAATACCGTAAATATATTCCCATCCCTGAGATTGAAGGGTCTCAATAGCAAAAGTTTCAATATGAGACTCGGTAATGGGCTTCATTGCATGAGATACTGCTAATTTACATTTTTTACTCTGACTTCTCCGCTCATTAATTTAGGGAGCAGGGAATCCCGAAGCTGTTTCAGGCTTTTTATTTGGAGTTGATTATTTATCATCTTGTAAAAATAAGGTTTAATTTCCTGCTCAAATACCTCTATTTCTTCATCAGAGGGAAGTACAATAGAATGCTCTTTAAACGTATTGGTGGTAATAGTATCAAATACACTTCCATATGCTGCCGACTGCAATTCTTTTACTGAATTTGCGATTAATAAATAAGTGAAAAAATAGCAATCCGTATGTTTTGGCTTTATTCCATAATTGGATTGACTAAAAGCCATTGGCTTAGACAATAGGCAATATTTACCAACCGTTCCTCTCGCAGATATTACAGTAGCATATTTAGGCAGCAATGTAGCAGAGCTGTGTTCTAAACCTGATTTAGTTATAGATTTTTCCGATTCGGTAATAAAACACCTATGATTTTTTGCAATATCACCTCCTGAAAGCCAATTTATTTCACCATCCCAGTATTCGATAACAGAGGTTTTTGGAGTTCCTCCTCCAACTAATAGGACTTCATCATAGAGATTGGTTTTCCTCCAACTTTCATCGGCATTTAAAATGAAATATTTTGCAAATAGCGTTTCCGCCAAAGCTTCCAGCGTTTTGTTCTGACGCTGTAGCAGATCTATTTTATCATCAAGGCTACTAAGAACTGCTGCGATCGCTTTTTGCTCATCCAAAGGTGGTATTAACCAGTTAGTTGTTTTCAAATACCCCCAATCTGCTCTTGGCATTCTTGTTCCTCCATCTCCACTGTTTGCAACATTGATAAAATCATTGTTGGCTAAAAAATAAAACAAGTAGTTTTGATCGATCCCTTGTTTTGATCGGAGTACCCAAATGTCAGTAGAACAAATTCCACTGAACTTCGGTTTAACCACCTTTCTAAAATAAGGTCGCAATTTTCCAAAGAGAACATCATTTTGCTTAAATAGAAATTTACTACTTGTGACATCTGACGATATACCTATTGAACTTAGCCGTAAAGAATTTTGTTCGATATGCTCCATCCCAATATAAATATAATTGTCAGAACCGTCTGGTGTATAAATATTCTTGATGACATCTGCAATATCTTGCAATTTTAGATCCTTCCACTTCTCATAAAAAACCACTCCAACCCTATCAATATGCTCAACCACATCTTTATCCTGAATAGCAAAATAATTAACCAGATCTATTTCATAAGGTAGTTTCAATTCATCTAGTTTACCCGATAGCTCCAGTATATCATCAAAGGTAATATTCCTTCCTTTTACTGCCAGATCAATATCCGAATCTTCCCGGTAATTTCCCTTTGCCCTTGAGCCAAACAGAACTACGCTATCTATTTTCCAGTTTCTCTCAAAGACTTGCTGAATAGATGCAATTAATTCTTCATTTATCCCCGATATATTTCCCAGGTCTTTTATTTCCATTAACTCAATCGTTCTACTTCCAAACGGGTTTCTAATTGTATAAAAAGGTTGTGATACACAGTTACTATATCGCTGGCTATTTCGGCAGCCGTATGCTCATCATACGTATGAGAACTTAATTCCCTGGATTTTTTCATTCTCTTCCATCCATCACCATCCTTAATTATGCCAGCTTGCAGGGCTTGTTCAAGCACAGGCGTCGGCCCTGAGATCTCCTGATATCCGTTTATTCTTAAATAATCCTGCATAGTTTTCCAGGCTAATTCATACGTGTATTCAAAACGTTGTATCAGCCCCTCAACTTCAAGTTCAGACAAGGATGTAAAATCCTGATCGACCGCTTCAGAAAGCTTTACAAGAGCTTTTTTGAAATTATTAAAGCGTTGCTGCCAGCGTATATCCTGATCCATTGTTCTATTTACTTTGTATTTCTGTTATATCTAATTTAGCCAGATTATTACGGATCTGTTCATTCAATGCTTCTTCTTCTGCAAATTGCTTCTCCAGTTCTGCCTTTAATGCAGAGAAACGTTCTTTGAAATTGAAGTCGTCTTCTTCGTCGGGAAGTCCCACGTAGCGACCTGGTGTTAATACGTAATTAAGCTTACTAACCGCTTCAACTGTGGCACTCTTACAAAAACCCTGCACGTCTTTATAGTCACCGTTTACATGCTTCCAGTTATGATAGGTACCTGCTATTCTGTTAATATCTTCTTCACTCAGATCCCGGTTACGACGGTTTACAAGGAATCCGAGATTCCGCGCGTCAATAAACAAGATTTCACCCTTCCGCTCTCTGAACCCTCCATTGGTTTTATTCCGGGTAAGGAACCAGAGACAAGCAGGAATCTGAGTATTTAAAAAAAGCTTGGTGGGAAGATTGACAATGCAATCTACCAAGTCGTTTTCGATAAGCTTTTTTCGTATTAAGCCTTCACTGTTACTCTGACTGGTTAAAGCACCTTTACTTAATACAAAACCAGCTCTGCCTGTTGGAGATAAGTGATATAAAAAGTGTTGTATCCATGCATAGTTAGCATTTGCAGCCGGCGGCACCAGCTTTTCGCCCAGCACATTCCATCGGGCATCATCCCGTAATAATTCGCCGCTCCAGTCGCTGTCGTTAAAGGGAGGATTAGCTATAATAAAATCGGCCTTTAAATCTTTATGGGCATCATTCAGAAAGCTTCCTTCGTTGTTCCATTTTACATTGCTGCTATCAATACCCCTGATCGAAAGGTTCATCTTTGCCAAACGCCAGGTGGTTTGATTGCTTTCCTGGCCATAAATAGAAATTCGATCTGCCGGATTTAAGGCTAAGCCCTTATTTTTATGCTCATGATAGTCCTGATGGGTTTCAACAAATTTTTCACTCTGCACAAACATGCCGCCACTTCCGCAACAAGGGTCGAACACCCTGCCTTCGAATGGTTCAATCATCTGAACCAATAGCTTTACGACGGATTTAGGAGTATAAAACTGGCCTCCTTTTTTCCCTTCCGCCAGGGCAAACTCACCTAAGAAGTATTCAAATACCTGCCCCAGCAAATCTTTGCTTTGTGCTTCTTTGGTGCCGAGAGTAGCTGTGCCGATCATATCTACCAGTCCGCCAAGGTTTTGCTTATCCAGCTTCTCCTGGGCATATACTTTAGGCAGTACTCCACGTAAAGAAGGATTATCTCTTTCGATTGCGTCCATAGCATCATCTATGTCTTTGCCAATGGTTGGTAATTTTGCCCGGCCCTGGAGCCATGCCCATCGTGCGGAAGGTGGTACATAGAACACTTTTTCTGCTATATATTCATTTTTATCTTCAGGATCGGCGCCTTCATACTCTCCTTTACCTTCCTGCAACTTAGCATGAAGTTCTTCGAATGCGTCGGAAATATACTTTAAGAAGATGAGGCCCAATACAACATGCTTATATTCTGCTGCATCCATATTTTTTCGCAACTTATCTGCGGCCTTCCATAGCTTTTTTTCTAATGCTTCTTCTACAACTTCTTTTTTTGATTTTGCCATCTATATACCTCAAATCGAATTTAGGGCCAAATTACTGAATATGCCAGTATTATTGGAGAGAATATGGAGATTAACAGGCTGCTCCAAAATTCAATTATTACTAAGGCCTGCGAACACTCTATATTCGCAGATTTCCCGGAAACTATATTACTCCAGCTTTCTTATCTCAATCTTCTCCATTATTGATGGGTCGAGTACCTTTAGTTCCTCCTTTTTAACATATAAAGGGGAAGTTGACAAATAAGGAACCCGGGCAACAGGCACAAGAGATTTAGCAGGAATCAGGTGCGTGTCCTGGTCATCAAAGAAGATATGAGCCTTAAATGCTTTCAGTACCTTGTCCTTTGATAACCCTCCGAGAAAGAATGCTTCGTCTATATAAACATCCCATTCTCTAAGCGTATTTATTACTCGCATATGAGAAGGACTATTTCTTGCGGTAACGATAGCTAGTCTCAGGGGCGAAAGCTCGACACCTGTTTCCATTTTCTTTTGAATCTTAGAGAGCGTTAATAACAATTTTGCATAAGGTCCTGCTTTTAATGGGTTTTTTTCATTAGTGTCTTCATTCTCATGAAAAGCCAGCAAGCCTGACTTTTGGAATATTTGCTCCGAATCATCTGAAAAGATAACGGCATCAGCGTCAAAAGCAATTCTAACGGTGGATGTTTCGGGCCTAAATCCATTCGGAGGCTCATAGATTAAGGCTGCCGCTGCTGTGCCCGAATCAATAATCGTTTGCACATCACTTTCTTCTTTAGACAAAAACAAGTCTACATCAAAAGCTTCGATATAATCATAGAGAGGTTCACCTCCTGTAAAAGCCGATCTGGTTATATCCAAGCCGTAGTGCTTAATAGAATTTAACACTCTTATACCAGTCTCCGGACTATTCCTCGACATTACAATCACCTCTACTAACCGTTCTTTTGCCAGCTTATTTAAATTCAGTAAAGCTTTAATCAGATAAAGACCAGTTCCTGGCATCAGCATCTTGCCTTCTCTCTCCCTTTGAAATTTCCGGTACTCAACTACACCCTGCGTTTGAAAAAGCTCATTTTCTTCTTCAAGATCAAATAAAGCTCTTGAGGAAATACCGATGACTAAAGTGTCGGAAAAAGACAATGGCATAATCTTTATTTTTTATTTCTTTTCCAGGACTGTTTAACCAGTTCCATTATATAATCTAAATACTCATCATCTTTAACCTGAATCTCATAGTCGCCATTTCCCCAATGTCCTATGTTAGCAACATCGCGGGTAATATTCTTCGTATCATCAAGTTGACCTTTATAAAGATTAATCCATAATTTTAAAGCAGCACGTTGAATATGGATATCCACTATATTTCTGGCACCGGCAAATGCTATATATTTTTTCTTCGGCTGTACATCTATATCTCCTAAATCCAGTATCCGCTGTTTAAGATTTTCATAAAGTTCCCTGATTTCATAAGCGCCTATTAGCAGGTGCTCATCCTCCGTATACACTTTTATCTCTTCACTGACTTGAGCTATAGTTTCATCAGCGCGCGACAATGTTTTAACTGTTTCCCTCGCACCGCTTTGTTGAATTCTACTAAAGTTAACGGTATTATTGTTATACCATTTGATTTCATACAATTCAATCGGCAGGTCTTTGAAGTTAATAGCCTCCCGCTGATAAGTAGTAAATGAAGGGGATACGAAGATTACCTTTGATTGAGACCAGTCAACGTCATCCCTTCGCAAATTTTCTGTCCGACTTTCATTATACTCTAAGATAAAATCCGCTTTATTATTTAACATCAGAGACAGATAGGCATATCCCTGATCAATTACACTAAAATTTTTGTCCCGTTTATATTCAATAATAACAAATGCCTTCGACTCTTTATCAAAAGCAAGAGTATCAATACGGAACTGATTCAACGAAAACTCCGTCTTAAC
>JAATFW010000156.1 GCA_015654985.1 Sphingobacteriales bacterium
CAGAAAGATATTGAAAAAGAGGCCGACGCAACAAAGGAAGGCCGTTATATAAATTCAGGGCTGATCAATGGCCTCACTTACAAAGAGGCATTGCCTGTGCTGATTGCAAAACTTGAAGAGCTGGGCGCCGGTAAGGCTAAAGTGCAGTACCGTATGCGCGACGCGATCTTCGGGCGTCAGCGTTACTGGGGAGAGCCGGTGCCGGTATATTTTAAAGACGGGCTTCCTCACCTGATTGAGGAAAACGAACTGCCTCTTTTATTGCCCGAGGTAGATAAATACCTCCCTACTGAGGCAGGTGATCCTCCCCTGGGCCGGGCTAAGGACTGGAAATATAAAGGGGATGCCCCGTATGAACTGAGCACGATGCCGGGATGGGCAGGATCGAGCTGGTACTGGTACCGCTATATGGCCTCGCCGGAAGACAGGCGTGAAGATGTTTTTGCACCACGAAGGGTGATTGAATACTGGAAAGATGTAGACCTTTATATAGGCGGATCGGAACATGCTACCGGACATTTATTATACAGCCGTTTCTGGAATAAGTTTCTTAAGGACCTGGAGTATGTTACTGAAGAAGAGCCTTTCAGGAAGCTCATCAACCAGGGAATGATCCAGGGAAGGTCTAACTTTGTTTACAGGGTGATCAATGAAGAAGGGATAGGAACTCATGTATTCGTTTCGCATGGGCTGAAGGATCAGTATAAAACCTCTTCCCTGCATGTGGACGTGAATATAGTGGAGAATGATATGCTCGACCTGGAGAAGTTCAAAACGTTCAGGCCCGAGTTTGAGAATGCGGAGTTTATCCTTGAGAACGGGAAGTATATCTGCGGGGTGGAAGTGGAAAAAATGTCGAAGTCGAAGTTCAATGTAGTGAACCCGGATGACATTATTGAACGCTATGGCGCTGATACCCTTCGTTTATATGAAATGTTTCTGGGCCCTCTTGAACAAAGTAAACCCTGGAATACCAACGGAATTGAAGGGGTGTTCAAATTCCTGCGTAAATTCTGGAAGTTGTTTCATAACGACCGGTTTGATTTCTATGTTTCTGACGAAGAACCGTCTAAAGCCGAACTGAAGTCGCTGCACAAGATTATCCGGAAAGCGGAGGAAGATATTGAACGGTTCTCATTTAATACTTCCGTTTCCAGCTTTATGATCTGTGTAAATGAACTTACGGACCTGAGGTGTAACAAACGGAAAATATTGCAGGAACTTGTTATTGTGCTGGCGCCCTATGCACCGCATATTACCGAAGAATTATGGATATTGCTGGGTAACCGGCCCGGCACGCTTTCGTATGCTGCATATCCGGTATTTAATCCGGATTTCCTGGTTGAAGATGACTTTGCATATCCTGTTTCTGTAAACGGCAAGATGAGGATGAACCTGAATATCCCCCTGGCACTGGAGGCCGCCGGGATTGAAAAGGTGGTTCTTGAAAATGCTGATGTACAGAAATATCTTGATGGAAGGACACCTAAAAAAGTGATCGTGGTAAAGGGAAGGATTGTAAATATTGTAATCTGAGAGGTTGATCTCTTTTTGCAGGAAAGTTTATCTCTGTGATTTGATATTACGGGGATAAGCTCTTTGACGAATGAGTTTTGATATTAAACCTTAATTTTTTTGCATTTTACCTGTAACAAAGCGTCTGCTGTTAAAACTAATATAAGAAAAACACAAAAAATATGAAATATCTGTTTCTGCTGATATCTGCTTTTGTATTGAACAGCTATAGTATGGCCCAGGCGCCTCCGGCAGGTGCTGCTCCTGGTATTACAGGAAGGATTTCGGGACAGATCCTCGATTCCCTTACGGGAAAGCCTGTTGGCTATGCTACGGTGGCGTTAACAAGAGCCGGAGTGGCAAAAAATATAAATGGCGCCCTTACGGATGAAAAAGGAGCGTTTAAAATTGATAATGTTACTGCCGGAAAATATGCGGTTTCCGTTAGTTTTATGGGCTACAATACCAGGGTTATCCAGGTTTCTACTTCCCCCCAAAAGCCGGATGTCAACATAGGGAAGATCGTTCTTTCTCCTTCTGCCAATATGCTGAAGGAGGTTTCTGTAACGGGAGAAGTGCCTGTAATTGAGAACCGTGTTGATAAGGTAGTATATAATGCTGAAAAAGACGCTACTGTTTCAGGTGGAAATGCCGGGGATGTTTTGCGGAAAGTACCGATGGTTTCGGTGGACCAGGATGGCAATGTATCGCTGCGGGGCAGCCAGAATGTAAAGATCCTCATCAACGGAAAGCCGAGCGGCGCCGTCGCTGCCAGTACTGCTGATGCGATGAAGATGCTTCCTGCCGACCAGATCAAAAATGTGGAGGTAATTACGAGCCCTTCGGCTAAATACGATGCGGAAGGTACCGGAGGTATCATCAATATCATTACGAAGAAAAAGGAAATAACAGGTGTAAGCGGCTCGGTAAGCGGCGGTATGGGTACCCGTCAGAATAACGGCAATGCCAATCTTAATATTAATAAGAACAGGTTAGGCATAACGGCCAACTTTGGGGGCAACGGCTCCTGGCCCCAAACTACCCGCAGCTACAACAGCAGTTTTACTCCCGGCGATGAAACCCTTAAACTGCAAAAGGGCAGCAGCCGTACGAGCCGTTACGGGTATATGTCGTCAGCTAATATAAGTTATGATTTTAATGACTTTAACAGTGTTTCTACCGGCATCAGGCTGAACCAGGGCCGGTTTAAGACGGAAGGCAGTTCTTTTAATTCCCTGTTGGTTGATGATGCCGTTATCGAACAGTATGACTTCAATAACTTTAATAAAACCAAGTTTGGCGGCTTTGACTGGAATGCTGATTATACTCATAAGTTTAAGAAACAGGGTCATGAACTGAGCTTCGCCGGTCAATGGAGCCATAGTAAAAATACAACAGACTTTTCTTCCCTTTTTTCTTTGGATACTCATAATAACCAAGAGGGTAATAATAACGCGAAAAATGATGAATATACCGTTCAGACGGATTATACGTTGCCCATTAGTAAAGTCGTAAAGCTCGAAGCAGGAGGAAAGGCGATTTTCAGGGATATAAAAAGCCCCTCTGATTTTTATACTTCTGTAGGCGGGGCTGATTTTACGTTTAACACGGCGTTCTCAAATATTTATACGTATAATCAGGATGTTTATTCTGGTTATACTGTTCTCAGCTTTCAGTTGCCTAAAAGTTACGGTTTACAGATTGGAGGAAGGATAGAGAATACGAAGATTGACGGAAGCTCTGAGAATGCGGAAGCCGGCATTGCACCGGTATCCAACAGCTATACGAATTTTATTCCGAGCTTCGCTGTTTCAAAATCATTTAAGAATTTCCAGAGTATCAGGCTGAGTTACAGTAAACGGATTCAAAGACCGAGTTTACAGTATCTTAATCCCTTCAGGGATATAAGTAACGACCAGTTCCAGCGTCAGGGTAATCCTGAGCTGTCGCCCGAAATCACTCAGAGTGTTGAGCTGAATTTCTCCGCCATGCTGAGCAAAACCTCGATGATCAATACTTCTGTTTATTTCAGGCATACCGATGATATTATTGAAAGTTTTGTTAAGCCTGATACTTATGATGACAGACCGGTTTCTCTCACTACTTATTATAATACAGGCAGTAATAATTCAATCGGAGGAAGCTTTTACGGATCGGTCAGTCTGGTTAAAAATGTAACCCTCCGAAGTAATATTGATGTGTTCAGCTACCGGCCGAATGCTTCGGGGGCTTTTGCTGATTTTGCCGGTAGTGCCAGGACTTACGCCCAGTATAAGGCATTTATAAGCGGCTCCTATAATCTGCCGCAGGATTTTGTAGTGGAAACGTTTATGATCATCAATTCGCCCCGCAGGACTTTCCAGGGTAAGAATCCTGCTTTTAATATGTGGGTGATGTCTTTCAATAAGCAGTTCCTGAATAAGAAGATGAAGGTAGGAGTAAATGTGATAGATCCTTTTAATGAAAGCAAGCACTTTAAATCGGAGATCAATACAGGTGCCCTTGTTCAGCAGCAGGATTTTGCAATGCCTTTCAGGTCCTTCGGCGTAAACCTGAGCTATTCTTTTGGTAAGGTTAACTTCAATCCGCAGCCGCGTAAGAAACGGGGAGTCAACAATGACGATTTGAAACAGGATAGCGGAAACGGCGCACAGCAGGGAACGGGGAATTGAGGGGGGTGTGGGTTGAAGGTTGCAGGTTGAAGGTTGTGGGTTGCGGGTTGAAGGTTGAAAAGGATGAGTTAAAGGTATCCGGCGATTTTAAAATTGATTTAAATATACACCACATTTTTTAAGCTGATAATCATTGAGTTGGGAGTGTGTTTTACAGTTTCGGGCTGAAGAAGTTGCGTGCTGGGGAGAGGAGAAAGATAGATGGAGAGAGGGAAAGGAGTGAGGGGGTAACTACCAGAATGGCATTTATATATAGAAGTTGCAGGGATAAAGCTGTGAATAGGGGAGCCCGTTGAGGTTATTGTATTCACAGCTTATTGATTTTAGAGGGTATTATGAGATGGGTTGGAGGGCTGGAATGCCGGATGAATTATTTTATATGTTTTTTGCGGAATGATGTAAAAACAATTTAACTAAGTTTGCTCAAAAAAATAATGTCTGATAAGGGAACTGGTTCGTATAATACATCTGTTACTGAAATTGTAAAAGCGCTGGGATTGGAAGATCTGTTGGATGGCGGGTATGATTTTCAGGGACTGCCTTCTTCCGGGCCTGCCTCCCTAAAAGGTGTATTTGAAAATATTCTGACTATTGCAGGAAAGTTTGGGGTGGAAGCAAGAGCTGAAGTACTGGTAGAGGAATTGAGTGAGCGAACGGAAATTATCAGGCATAAACTTAAGTTTGTAGAAGACAGGCCTTCCGTGACCTGCATAAGCCGGCTTGCACCGCTTGGCCTGGCTGGTATGCTGATTCCTGAACTGGTTGAGATTGCGGGCGGTATTCCGGTTTTAACTGAAAAAGGGAAAGAACCTCCTTATATTGAATTTGAAGAATTGAAAACTGCGGACCCTGCTGTAATAGTGATAGCGGCAGCGAACTCTTCAATTGAGCAAACCTTGCTGAAAATCAATCTTCTGCTGGATGTTCCCGGATGGTATGAACTGGCCGCTGTTAAGAATAACCGGGTTTATATTGCAGACGGCAGCCGCTATTTTAACAGCTGCGGCCCTTCGCTTGTGGATACCCTCGAAATCCTGGCAGAGATTATCCAGCCTAAACAATTTGTTTTCGGCTTTGAAGGAGACGGCTGGGTTAAGTTTAGTGTATAACGCTGCTAAATGAGCTGAGGAACCAACCTTTTGCATCATTTTTGTATGATAATTCATTAACTTTGTGACTATGGAGACTTTAACTATACGGACAGATAATAAAGAGCAACTGAACGTTATTAAGGCATTTTTAGAATCGATAAAAGTAAAATTTGAATTATCGGCAGATGTCACTCCCGCACCGCTTCAGTCTGTGGCTGATGATATAAGGGAAGCACTTGAGGAGGTTAAGTTGCATCAGGAAGGAAAAATAAAATTAAAGGGTATCAGGGAAGTGCTTGATGAACTATAAAGTTAAGCCTACCACCCGTTTTATAAAAGAGCTTAAAAGGCTAAACAGGAAATTTCCTTCTCTTAAACAAGAGATTTCTGTTCTTGTTGATGTCCTGGAAAAGAACCCGGGCTTTGGAACAAGTATAGGGAATGAATGCTTTAAAATCGGGATTTCTATTTCCAGTAAGGGAAAAGGAAAAAGAGGTGGAGGCAGAGTCATTACTTATCTTAGGTTTTTTTCGGGACTTATATATCTTTTTACTATTTATGATAAAAGTGAAAGGGCAGATGTGACAAATAATGAACTGAAGATAATCATAAATTCGATTTCAACGCCTTCCTTATAATGCCCGTGTCTGGTACCCGGTTTTTCAGATGTTAAATTTAATAGTATGATTTCAACGCTTTTCACCCCTCTTAAAATAAGAGAAGTTGAGTTAAAGAACAGAATAGCTGTTTCGCCTATGTGCCAGTATTCGGCGGAAGATGGATTTGCCAACGACTGGCACCTGGTACACCTGGGCAGCCGTGCAGTGGGGGGAGCTGGACTTGTGATCATGGAGGCCTCTGCTATCTCACCCGAAGGAAGAATTACTCCTGATGATCTTGGAATCTGGCAGGATGCACATATCCCTCCGCTGAAAAGGATTGTTGACTTCATCCACTCGCAGGGGAGCGTGGCCGGAATACAGATTGCCCATGCAGGCCGGAAAGCCAGCCATAGTTCTCCATGGAAAGGCGGCAGGTTTCTTTCTGAAGAAGAAGGAGGCTGGCATACGGTAGCGCCAAGTGCGATGCCTTTTTCTGAGGGCGACAGACTTCCCCACGCGCTGACGCCCGAAGGGCTCGAAAATGTGATCATTGATTTTCATGCTGCGGCAAAAAGAGCTCTTGAGGCTGGCTTTAAAGTACTGGAACTCCATGCTGCTCATGGCTACCTGCTTCATGAATTTCTGTCTCCGCTATCCAACCTGCGTACCGATGATTATGGCGGCTCTTTTGAAAACCGGATCAGGCTGACGGTTGAAGTTGTGGAAGCTGTAAGGCGGGTATGGCCGGAAGAATATCCCTTATTTGTTCGTATTTCTTCAACCGACTGGGTTGAAGGGGGCTGGAACAGCAACGATTCGGTAAAACTTGCTGTAGTACTGAAGGAAAAGGGAGCGGACCTCATTGATTGCTCTTCAGGCGGAAATATTCCTAATGTAAAAATACCTGCCGGGCCTGATTACCAGGTTGAATTTGCGGAAGCTGTCGGAAAAGGTGCTGATATCCTGACGGGCGCTGTCGGGATTATTACGGAACCGGATCAGGCAGAACGTATCATTGCAGGCGGCAGAGCCGATATCGTATTGCTTGCCCGCGAAATGCTGAGAGATCCGTATTTCCCTATGCATGCCGCTAAAGCGTTAGGAGCTGATGTGGTGTGGCCTGTTCAGTATGAGAGGGCACGGGTGTGAAGTTGTGGGTTCCGGGTTCCGGGTTGAAGGTTGAAAGTTGAAAGTTGAAAGTTGAAAGTTGAAAGTTGAAAAGTTTCCAGCGATTAACAAAAATTTATTTAAATATACAATCGGCATATCGTGTTGTAATTCGTAATGGTCGGATTAGGAATGTGTTATACAGTTTGAAAGTCCCGCGGCGGGGTGCGCAACGGAACTTTGTTTTAGTATGCTATAATGACAACTTACAACCCGGAACTTACAACCTTCAACCCACAACTTCTTAAATGCTTCCTGCAAGCATCTGACCACCGCCGTACTGATTGGCTGCTGATGTTTCATTAAGGTAGTTGGACGCATAGTTTGTGTTTGCCGGACCGTTAATAAAGAATGTGGTTTTCCCCCTGATCGCCTCAATAATGGCCGGAGTAAGTTCTACGGGTACAGCGGGGCATCCATAGCTTCTGCCGAGACGGCCATGCTGGTTAATGAAATCCTGGCTCACATACTCCGCACCATGAACAACAACAGCGCGGTTCAGAGCATTGGTATTATAACCCTGATCCATGCCGTTCAGTCTTAAAGAAAGCCCGTGTTTGCCTGTATATGTATCGCTGGTAATGTAAAATCCCAGACTGCTTTGGTGAGATTCTGCTGTGTTCGAAAAACTGGTGGCTAAATTATCGCCGCTGCCCTGTCCATGAGCTACCAGTGTGTTAAATAAAAGCTTCTTATCAGTGAGATCAACGATCCAAAGACGTTTCTGAGTGCTTGGTTTATTAAAATCTACAATAGAAATGATCTGTTTGCCTGAAGATACAAGGCCGGAGCCTTTAAAATTAAAATAACCAGTGATGGCTTTACGAAAAACATTACGATCCAGGCCAGACACATCCAGTCCGGATTCTGTATATATATTAGAAATGTATCGTTCAAAGATTTCGGATGCTGAAGCTACCTTTACCCCATTTGCAGAATCAGTAATAGCAACTGAATCTCTGAGATGCTGTGCAACAGAATTGGTATTATCGTCTTTTAAAGACCATCCTAATGCAGGAATACTTAAAGCTAAAATAATATAAGCCGCCCCTTTAAAAATCCTCTTTCTCATGTTTCTCTCTCTTTGGTTTTTGTGAAAGTAATGTTTATTCCGATAGAGTGTTCTCCTTATTGGTTTGTTGTTTTTACGTATCCAAAGATACGAAGGTTACATTGAAAATCAAATATTTAGCTATTTTTATTTGTCATTATAATATAATTAAATTCTTTTTAGGATAAAAAAGCTTAAAATGAGAAGAATACAGATCATAGTCCTGCTGACCGGATACTATGATCTGTATTGGTACATTATTTCCCCAGCAGGTTTTTCCAGCTCACCAGGCCGCTTATGATACCGCCGAGGCCGTCGATGGCCACACGTTCCTGTAACATTGTATCGCGATGGCGGATGGTTACTGTATTGTCTTCGAGCGACTGATGATCTACCGTGATGCAGAAAGGCGTTCCAATGGCATCCTGCCTGCGGTAGCGCTTTCCGATAGAATCTTTCTCTTCATACATCAGGTTATGATCCGGTTTCAGCCTGTCCATAATTTCCTTTGCTTTCTCAGGCAGCCCGTCTTTTTTTGTTAAAGGTAATATTGCAGCTTTCACCGGGGCCAGGCAGGGGTGAAGCTTCAGCACTACACGGCTGTCTTTTTTATCGCCATCGCTCAGGTCCTGCTCTTCGTAAGCGTTGATGAGGGTAAGCAGGAACATGCGGTCGAGCCCGATGGATGTTTCGATCACATAAGGAACATAGTTCTGATTGATCTCGGGGTCGAAATACTGGATCTTTTTGCCTGAGAATTTCTGATGCTGGCTCAGATCGAAATCCGTCCGGCTATGGATTCCTTCCACTTCCTTAAATCCGAAGGGGAATTCAAACTCAATGTCTACTGCTGCATTGGCATAATGCGCCAGTTTGGTGTGGTTGTGGAAACGGTATTTTTCTGCCGGGGTACCCAAACCTTTATGCCACTGAAGGCGTGTTTCTTTCCAGTATTCATACCATTCCATTTCAGAACCGGGGCGAACAAAGAACTGCATTTCCATCTGCTCAAATTCGCGCATCCGCATGATAAACTGGCGGGCGATCACTTCGTTGCGGAAAGCTTTACCTATCTGGGCAATTCCGAAGGGGATCTTCATCCTTCCGGTTTTCTGAACGTTGAGATAGTTTACGAAGATTCCCTGCGCTGTTTCGGGACGCAGGTAAACCACATCCGAATCATCGGCAACGGCACCCATTTTTGTGGAGAACATGAGGTTAAACTGCCTTACATCAGTCCAGTTTCGCGTACCCGATACCGGACAGGCGATTTCATGTTCGATGATCAGATCGCGCAAGGCATCCAGGTTGTCGGTCTTTAACGCTTCATCCATGGCATCCTGCAGTTGGGCAGCCTTATCTGTTTTGCCGTCCTTCTCGTAACGGGCTATTTTATCTTCCAGTAACTGGTCGGCGCGGTAACGCTTTTTAGAATCTTTGTTATCAATCATGGGGTCGTTAAACCCGTCGACGTGTCCGGAAGCTTTCCAGGTGGTAGGGTGCATGAAAATTGCCGCATCAATGCCCACAATGTTCTCGTGCATCTGCACCATCGATTTCCACCAGTACGCTTTAATATTATTTTTTAATTCGGAACCGTTCTGCCCGTAATCGTAGACGGCGCTTAATCCGTCGTAGATCTCGCTCGACTGGAAAACAAATCCATACTCTTTGGCATGGGAGATGACGTTTTTAAAAAGTTCGTCGTTATTTTTACTCATGATGGTGCAAACTTAGATAAATTGCTTTTATGTGCAAAATACATAAACAGCATATATAAAAGCAATTATTCACACACCCTCTCCTCTATTTTTAAAGATGTTCATGAATGCCCGCGCAGTTTACCGGTCTTTCCTCTGCCATGGAAGAATAGTTTTATAGATGAAATATAGTTATTGGGCACCGGATACCGGAATCGGGAACCCTGATACTGTAAAGTTGTAAATATAAATGACAAATCATATTAATATATAAATCAGAATTTATAATAGCCCCGTTTTTGTTTCATTCGGAGTCACTGACTTTTGTAACACAATTAGCATATTTCAAATCAAAATTGCAATTTAGCGGGTATTAATCGTAACCCGGATATCTGAATCTGATCTCCAAATACCATGAGCATAGAAGTACACCAACTCACCAAAGTATACGGACAACAAAAGGCAGTAGATACGATTTCGTTTACCGCCGTCCCCGGAGAAATACTCGGTTTCCTTGGCCCTAATGGTGCAGGGAAGTCGACAACGATGAAGATCTTGTCGTGTTTTATTCCCCAAACTTCGGGAACAGCCAGTGTAGCCGGCTTTGATGTAACGCTTCAACCTATGGAAGTGCGCCGCAGGCTGGGGTATCTCCCGGAGCAAAATCCCCTCTATACAGATATGTATATCAGGGAAGCATTAGGCTTCATTGCAGATATTCATAGGATACAGAATAAGAAAAGCAGGATTGAGGAGATAATTGAATTGACGGGACTTGGTGCAGAGCAGCATAAAAAGATCAGTACCTTGTCTAAGGGCTACAGGCAGAGAGTCGGACTGGCGCAGGTAATCCTGCACGATCCGGAAGTGCTGATTATGGACGAGCCTACTTCAGGGCTTGATCCTAACCAACTGGTAGAAATCAGGAACCTGATCAGAGAGCTCGGTAAAACAAAGACAATTATCCTTTCAACCCATATTATGCAGGAGGCTGAAGCGCTTTGCACTAAAGCTGTGATCATTAATAAAGGTAAGATTGTAGCAGACGATAACGTTGCGTCTTTACGTGCCCGTTATCCGGGGAAAACTTTTGAAGAGATCTTCATCCTTCTTACTGCCAAAGTTTAATTTAAGTTCTATCGGGAAACGCTTCGGGAAACTGTTATATTCCTGAAATTATAAAAGCCTCCACCCTTCACCACCCCTGAAATATCGAAAATATTTGTCTTTTTCATTTATTTTACAGGTATGTGGAAGACGCAGGTTACCGGATATTTCAGCAATTTCAGTTGCTGCGACAGGATAAGACATCTACCGGAAAGAAACGACTGTACCAGTGCCGTCCCGGGTTCGTCCTGCGGCCGCTGCTAATTTGGGGTTTCTTTCATTGTTCTCCCATCGTTCTCCCAGTCGGCATCCGAAGTTCTTCCATGCACACTGGGAGAACTTCGGAAGAACGATGGGTGCCGCATGGGAGAACAGGCGAAGAAAAAGGCTCCATGGGGCGGATCTGGTGCGGCCGCGATTGGGACTTCTTTTTGTAAAAGTGCTTTGTTCGGAAAAGACTGATCCGCCAATTCAGGAAGGTCAGATTAAATGGAGATACACAGAACCCTATTGGGATAAATCCGGTAAATATGGGAAAGTGCCGGCAAATATGGGACATACACTCTGGATTAGCTGGATTTTCCAAAATGCTATTCTAAATTTGTTTCAGAAAGCAGCGCATAATGATAGAAAAAGCAATGCTTCGGTCTCCCGGCCTGTAGAGTTCAGAAAAAAATAAAACAGCCACTAAGGCAAACGCAGAACCGGAGATAAAAGATGGTTTATTTTTAAGTTTTAAAGAAATGGAAAAAATTCTGAAAAAGGCAGGGGAACTGCCCCGGCCGCCGCTTCCCTTGACATCACTATAGAGTTGGAACAGCAGGAATATTGGCCGGCTTATCTCCTGATAGCCTTCGAAGGGAAATAAGCAACATTCATATAAGTATACTTCAAAGAATACCAATTTGTTTGTGCTTTAGAAAAATGTAATTTTGGAAAAATGCAGGGTATGACGGCAAATAGCAGGTTCTATCGCATGGTTGGATGAATTAGAAATAGATGCGTTAGCAATGTATGCTTAATTACTGAACAGGCAAGCTGGAGAATTCTTTAAATTTTCTTGTTCTAAAAATATCCTGTTTAACATTATTTAATTAATGAACAAGGTAAAGCGATATGTTGAAAAATACCTCTCAAAAGAAAAACAGGATTTAACCTATATCTCTGTTTCAAATAGTCAGAGCGGGCTAAGCTTAGAAGAAAGAACTCTTATTTATAAATATACCGAGGATGGATATGAAAGTGTCAATGAACAACTAAGGGAAACTGACGGAGAGCAAAATTCAGAATATGGAATACTTTTAGCACAGACCTTAGCTAAGCTTCCTGACTATGAAGATATAGTTTACAGGTGTACTGACTTATCAGAATTTCAATTAAAAAAATATATTGAAGCGGAAGCAAATAATAGTATATTAGTGGAACATTCATTTGTTTCCGCAAGTAAATCGAAGTTCATTGCTTACGCTTACGGGCGCAAATGCGTTTTTAGGATTTATAGTAAGACAGGAAAAGTGATAGAAGAATTTGCGAAATATGGACTATATACCGCGCAGAATGAGAAGGAGGTTTTGTTTAGCCCCGGTAAAAAGTTTAAAGTATTGGATATAACAAACGAAGCTGATAGCATGTTAATAACAATGGAGGAGATAAGATAATGGTAACGGTCGATAATATTCGGGAAATGAATGCTATTGAGGAAGAAGATTTTGTCAGAATGACAAATATCTTATACGAATCTTTATTAAACAAACGGCTTTATAAGAAGCAGTTTGTGATCGAATATAAAGAAAACATAGTGGAATCCCTTATAGATCTCCTCAAAAAGATGTTATCAGGAGGTTCCTCGATGTCGAAGCAGAAAAGACTTAGTATTATTAATACGCTGGATAAGCTTAAAACTCAAAAGGAATATTTTGAATTAATGAGGTCCGGCGTTTCTGTTGATGACATTCAGCAAGCTTCGAAGCGATTGGGCAAAAAAACTCAGTCATCTTTTTCGTAGTAAGAGACCTGTATTGATTAAAGTCAACGACATATGAACTTAGAAAGAAACTTAAATTAGATCCATTCGAAAATGAGTTTATTGCCTTGCTTTGCTTGTCGCTTTATTCTTGTTTTTGTTTAGCGCAAAATCTTTCTTTAGATGATCTTGTTCTCTTAAGAAAGAAGAGTCTTCAAGAGGTTACGGATGTTTTGATTAGTAAGAATTGGCAGTTTAGCCATAGCGCTAAGGCTGATAGCAGTGAATTATATAGCAGAGTAGTATTTGCTTATGACAAATCATATGATTCTGCAGTAGGATGGTTAAGCTATTCATTTAGTTCGGATTTTGGAACTGAAATCCTTTATCAATTTCAGAACGCAAATAATTATAAGCAACTTAAAGATAAATTATTATCCTATAAAATGAAAGCTGTTGATACAAGAATTCAAAATGGGGCTGTAACTATTGAGTATGTAGGCAGTACAACGGCAGTTATCATTTCTATGATTTCCAATGAAGAAGATCGTAATCCGAAATATACAGTTGTCGTAATGGATAAGAAAATCTACGATCTTAATAAGCTATTGCATCAGGTTACGAGTGAAAGAGATATTATTGATTCAAAATAAGCGAAACCCGGCTGTTTTGAATTCTGTTCTGACGGTGTAGGAGCAGCAGTCTTATTATTATTCAATAATGGGCCGTTGCTTGAAATATTCCTACCCCAACCCCTTGATAATCAAAAAATACTTACTACCTTTGCATTCCTTTTTAGGACAATAGTGTTTAAAGCAAATTTAATTAAATTAAAAAACGTAAATGCCTACTATTCAACAATTAGTTAGGAAAGGTAGAGTAGCTCTGGAGGATAAGAGTAAATCCCCGGCGTTGGACAGCTGTCCACAGCGAAGAGGCGTGTGTACCCGTGTATACACCACTACCCCTAAAAAACCAAACTCAGCAATGCGTAAAGTTGCACGTGTGCGCTTAACGAACGGTAAAGAAGTGAACGCTTATATCCCCGGTGAAGGACACAACTTACAGGAACACTCCATCGTGCTGATCCGTGGCGGTCGTGTGAAGGATTTACCTGGTGTGCGTTATCACATCATCCGTGGTGCACTGGATACTTCAGGTGTTAACGGAAGGAATCAACGTCGTTCTAAATATGGTACTAAACGGCCTAAACCAGGACAAGCAGCTCCGGCTGGAAAAGGCGCTCCTGCAAAAGGTAAAAAGAAATAAGTAAAGGAGGATAGCACAAATGAGAAAGTCAAAACCAAAAAAGAGAATTATCCTGCCTGACCCGAAATTCAATGACGTGATGGTAACCCGCTTCGTAAACAACATGATGTACGACGGAAAAAAATCTATTGCTTATTCAATTTTCTATGATGCTGTTGAACTGGTTGAGAAAAAAACCAGCGAAAGCGGACTGGAAGCATGGAAGAAAGCATTAAATAATGTAATGCCTGCTGTAGAAGTTAAATCACGCCGTGTGGGTGGAGCTAACTTCCAGGTTCCTACAGAAGTTCGCCCGGAGCGAAAAATTGCCCTCGGAATGAAATGGCTGATCCTGTATGCACGCAGACGTGGCGAAAAAACCATGATGGAAAAATTAGCCTCTGAAATCATTTCTGCTTCCAAAGGCGAAGGTGCTGCTGTGAAGAAAAAGGAAGATACCCACAAGATGGCTGAAGCAAATAAGGCATTTTCACACTTCAGGTTCTAACAATAAGATTACACCGGTTTAAAGAAGATTACACAGGCTTCGTTTATCATTGCTGATCGTGTAATCTTTTTTTAATCAAGAAATCAAAAAATATAATGGCAAGAGATTTAAAATATACAAGAAATATAGGTATTGCTGCCCATATTGATGCCGGTAAAACCACCACTACTGAACGGATCCTTTATTATTCGGGTGTTAGTCACAAAATTGGTGAAGTGCATGAAGGCGCTGCCGTAATGGACTGGATGGCACAGGAACAGGAACGTGGGATTACGATTACTTCGGCTGCTACTACCGTTGACTGGAAATACAGAGGTCAGACGTATCATATCAATATTATTGATACTCCGGGGCACGTGGATTTTACCGTTGAGGTAAACCGTTCTTTACGTGTACTGGACGGATTGGTTTTCCTGTTTTCTGCAGTGGATGGTGTTGAACCTCAATCTGAAACAAACTGGCGCTTAGCCAATAATTATAACGTTGCCCGTATTGGCTTCGTCAATAAAATGGACCGTTCGGGTGCCGACTTCTTAAAGGTTGTTAAGCAGGTTAAAGACATGCTGGGCAGCAACGCTGTTCCTCTGCAGTTACCTTTGGGTGCTGAAGAAAGCTTTAAAGGGGTAATTGACCTGATCAACTTCCGTGGTATTGTATGGAATGAGCATGATAAAGGGATGACCTTTACTGAAGTGCCGATTCCTGAAGATATGATCGCAGAAGCTACCGAGTGGAGAGAGAAATTACTGGAATCTGTAGCTGAGTATGACGAATCGTTAATGGAGAAATTCTTTGAAGCTCCTGAAACGATTACAGAGCGCGAAGTTTTAGACGCTTTACGTCAGGCAGTTTTAGATGCCAGGATCGTTCCGATGGTATGCGGTTCTTCTTTCAAAAACAAAGGGGTGCAAACCATGCTTGATTATGTGATGGAGTTATTGCCTTCACCGATGGATGTTGAAGGTATTATTGGTCATCACCCTGATACAGGAGAAGAAATTCTTCGCAGACCGGATGTGAAAGAACCTTTTGCTGCATTGGCATTCAAAATTGCTACCGATCCTTTTGTGGGTCGTTTGTGCTTTATCCGCGTTTATTCAGGTAACCTTGACGCTGGTTCTTATGTCTATAACATGCGGTCAGGAAACAAAGAGCGTATTTCGAGGATCTTCCAGATGCATGCCAATAAGCAAAATCCAATCCCTAATGTAGGGGCCGGAGATATTGCTGCGGTGGTTGGGTTTAAGGACATCAAAACAGGAGATACTCTTTGTGATGAGAAAAATCCGATCATTCTGGAGTCGATGGTATTCCCTGAACCGGTTATCGGTTTAGCTATTGAACCTAAAACTCAGGTGGATGTAGATAAACTGGGAATGGCTTTAGCTAAATTAGCTGAAGAAGATCCTACATTCCATGTTAAAACGGATGAAGAAACTGGTCAGACCGTAATTTCAGGAATGGGAGAGCTTCACCTTGATATTTTAATGGACCGTTTAAAACGCGAATTTAAAGTAGAAGTAAACCAGGGAGCTCCTCAGGTTGCTTATAAAGAAGCAATTACCGGCACAGTACAGCATCGCGAAGTATACAAGAAACAAACCGGTGGACGCGGTAAATTTGCTGATATCCAGGTTGTAATTTCTCCGATTGATGCTGATTACGAAAAGGGTGGCCTTCAGTTTGTGAATGAGATTTCAGGAGGTTCTATTCCGCGTGAATTTATTCCATCTGTTGAAAAAGGATTTGCTGCAGCCATGGTCAATGGAGTACTGGCAGGTTATCCTGTTTCCGACATGAAGGTTCGTTTAATTGACGGTTCGTTCCACCCGGTCGATTCGGATGCTTTATCTTTCGAGATCTGCGCCCGTTCTGCTTTCCGTGAAGCGTTACCCAAAGCCCGCCCGGTATTGATGGAGCCAATTATGAAAGTAGAAATACTTACACCTGAAGAAAACATGGGTGACGTAATTGGTGATATGAACCGTCGTCGCGGTCAGTTACTTGGAATGGATTCGCGTGCCGGATCGCAGGTAATTAAAGCAACGGTGCCTCTTTCTGAAATGTTTGGTTATGTAACTCAGTTACGTACCATTACTTCGGGCCGTGCAACGTCCACAATGGAATTCGATCATTATGAAGAAGCTCCAAAGAACGTTCAGGAAGAAGTAATTGCTAAAGTAAAAGGTAAAAAAGCGAATGCCTGATTGGGTTGAAAGTTGAAAGTTGAAGGTTGAAGGTTGAAGGTTGAAGATTGAAGGTTGAAGGTTGAAGGTTGAAGGTTTCCGGCGATTTAGCAAAAATTGATTTGAATATACAACATGTTGTGTTGCGGGTCAAAGTGATTGAGTTGGAAATGTGTTGTACATTCATAATCCATAACTCATAATTCATAACATTCATAATTCATAACATTCATAATTCATAACATTCATAATTCATAACATTCAACTCACAGCATACATACAATTAATATACAAATTCCCGCGGTCGTAATTAATAGCTCTTACGGCTGCGTTAAACAAAAACAAAATGAGCCAGAGAATCAGAATTAAATTAAAGTCTTACGATTACAACCTGGTTGACAAATCAGCCGAGAAAATCGTCAAAACGGTAAAACCTACCGGTGCAGTAGTTAGCGGACCGATCCCTCTTCCAACAGAGAAGAAGATCTTTACTGTATTACGTTCACCGCACGTAAACAAGAAGGCCCGTGAGCAGTTCCAGTTGTGTGCTTATAAAAGACTTCTGGATATCTACAGTTCTAATTCAAAGACTGTGGATGCACTGATGAAGCTTGAATTGCCAAGCGGCGTTGAAGTTGAGATCAAGGTGTGACAGCTAAGATTATCTGAAAAATTAAAAGCCCGGCAGTCTGATGATATTGCCGGGCTTTTTTATTTTATAATATACCGCCGGGAAAGGGCATTATTGCCTCTGTCAATCATGACCGCGAGCTCCCAGCGCTCACCGGGAGAGATCATCTTAAATAATACAATGACAGAACTTTTTGCAGATTGGTTACCTCGCTTACCCGGGAGAAAACCATTTTATTCTTTATGCAGCCGGATCAGTGATCTCTGTTGGTGAGATCATCCAGTTTATTTCTTTCATCCTGCAGTTCGCGTGCTAATTTCTTTTCTCTTTCATTAGCTTTGATCTTATATGTCTGAAATTCGCCTGAAAGCTCCTCGAATAATTTAACACGGTAAACGGCTTCTTTTCTATAACGGGATGACTGAAAGAGCAGGATCAGAAGGGCCAGTATAAGAACGATCACTACTCCCCCCATTACATAATTATAAACTGATTTATCTATGGGAATTCCGAATAAGGAGATCTGATTAACCAGGGTCTTCGACTGATCGAGCGTTGCCTGATTTTGTGAAAGGCTGTCTTTTATTGAATTTATAGACTTTATGCCGCGGGAAAGTTTCTGTTCGGCCTCTATGCGTTTTCTTTTCTCGGTATTTAAAGAATCAAGCGTATTATTCCATAATGTTGTCAGCCTGTAGGGATTGATAAGCTTATATCCTTCCTGGGTCCTTGACCTCATTAACATATCGCGGTATTGCCCGTTCAGTGAGGGGTCTGCTATTTTCGCCGGCATCTTCACAACCAGAGGAGCTTTATTTGCCGTGGTGTCCTGTGCTGATGACGAATTGTGGTATACAGACAGAAGAGATGCTGTAAGAAACAGATGAAGAACAAAATTTCGTGCCATAGAATTAGTATTAGGTCCTTTTTATAAGAACACGATTTATAAAGCAAGAATATTACCAGCAGCAAGTATAAATAAACTTATTGTTTATAAAAATTAAGATTTAAAATCTATGTATATATTTACATTATGAACATTGGTATTATTGGAATGGGAGATATGGGTTCTCTTTGCGCCCGTAAATGGGCACAAAAAGGATATTCAGTTTATGGATGTGACCTGCCTGAGCGCTATGGATCTCTTCTGAATATTTTCAGTGGGACCTCTGTAACCATTCTTCAAACTGCAAGGGCCGTAGCCCGGAAAGCAGATTTTTTGCTTTATTCTGTAGAAGCCGTAAATATTAAGGCAGTAGTTGCGGCTACAGCCGATTCTGTAAAGTGCGGTGCCATTGTAGCGGGGCAAACTTCTGTGAAATCGCCTGAGATTGAGGCTTTTGAAGCCTATTTGCACGATGATGTTAATATTGTTACCTGCCACTCCCTGCATGGCCCTGCTTTTTCTACCGAAGGGCAGAAACTTGTAGTGGTTCCGCATAAAGTAAATAAGGAAGTGTATGCCCGGGCAATGGAAATTTACAAAGCGCTTGATTCTGAAATTATTGAAATAGACAGCTATGTTCAGCATGATCAGATCATGGCTGATACGCAGGCTGTAACGCATATGGGTTTTGAAAGCATGGGTACTGCCTGGAAAAATGCAGGTTTTTATCCCTGGGACCACGGAGCTTATTCAACGGGTATTGATAATGTTAAAATCCTGACCACCCTTAGGATATTCAGCTATAAGGCGCATGTGTATGCTGGTCTTGCGATACTGAACCCTTATGCACGAAAACTGGTAAGGCAGTATGCAAAATCGGAATCGGAGCTGTTTAAAATGATGATCTGTGAGCAGGAAGAGGAATTCAGACAGCGGATAAAGGCTGCCAGCTATTTTGTTTTTCATGGCGAAAGGGAATTTATTACCCTTGATCATGAAGTGATGATGGATTTTAAAATGGCAGAGGAGGCTGGTGATCACCGGCCGAATTCGCATCTGAGCCTTCTGGCGATGGTGGATGCCTGGTACCAGGCAGGTGTAAACCCATACGAGAATTTAATTTGTCAGACCCCCCCCTTCCGTCTAAGACTCGGGATTGCCGAATATCTCTTCAAAAATGAAGCTTTACTGGAGGAAACGATCAGGGCTGCTTTATATGACAAAAGTATCAGAGCCGACGATCTTGAATTTCATTCGGCAGTAAGAGAATGGGCTTCGATTATTGAGTATGGGGATATGGATGGGTACCTGGCTCATTTTAACCAGGTAAAGGACTTTTTCGCCAACAGGCTTCAGGAAGGCGCCAGGCAAAGCGCGAAACTTATTGAAAGGCTTACACAATAAACCAAGCCTTACAGGAAACTGTCGCATGGTTTATTGTGTAAGCTTGTTTTTCCTTTTCCGGGATCATATTTCCGGAGTCTGTTCTTTCATTGCCGGTATTTCTCCTGCTTCTAAAAATTGCTTAAAGTTGCGCACATCTTCCCTGATCATTTTTTCTACTACCGGATTAAGCAATTTTGCAATGCCTGTGCCCAATGCCCCTGCGGGGGCATGGTAACTAAAAACAACCTGGACTTCTGTGCCCTGTCCATTCGGAGCATCATTAAACTCTACTTTTCCTGCATTATCTATAACAGAGCCCTTAACACTTTGCCAGCCTATAAAATGATCTTCTTTCTCTTTTACTATCTGTGCATTCCAGCTCACAGCAGGCAGGCTTTCTGCAAATTTAGCCTTCCAATGCCAAAGGTCCCCTTCTTTTTTCTCAACTGACCGGATATGCCGCATAAACAAAGGAAGGTTTTCGAGCCTGCGCCAGAACTGATACACTTCAGGCCGGGGTTTATTTATGGTAAAGTATTGTTTAATATTAATTGCTTCCCTCTGTGTGCTGTCTTTGCCCAGACTGGCATATGCCGGGCAATGTCCGGATGTTCCGCGGATCAATAAAGCCCCTCCGGCCACAGCTTTTGAAATTGCCGTAACCGGACTTTTAAACAGATGTTTTATCCCTGAATAAAGCAGGAAGCTACCGGCTGCGACAGAAAAGAGCCTTTCAGCCACATTGATATTAATGTAATCGTTATTTTGCCCATATACGGGGTGTGTTTTACCCTTCCAAAGCAATCCTGGATATGTTATAGCCATGTTTATAGATATTTTTAATGAAAACGTCTGAAAATCCCGGTAGTTTGCCCAATTCAAAAAAAATGAAAATAACGTAACAAACAATGCCTTTTGTGTACGGTTATTACTAAGTAAAAATAGCAGCCCTATGAACAAATTTAAATTCCCGGTTACCTGTTTACTTGCCTTTTTACTACTGGCATGTAATTCGGAAAAAGGAAATAAAAAGGAGAGCAGTCTGCCTGATTCTGTTCAGGGAGGATCTGATCAGGCCGGTCTTCCTCCTCCCGGAGAGTCATCTACAAATTTCAGTAAGGTAACGGGGTGGCCGGAAGGGAAAAGCCCTGTCGCTCCTTCTGGATTTAAGGTCACTAAATTTGCAGAGGGACTTAAAAACCCACGCTGGATATACGTGGGGCCTAACGGCGATGTTTTTGTGGCTATGGCTAATACAGAGGCAAAGGGAATAGCAAAAGTGAAGGCAATAGCCAGCGGTAAGGCCAAATCCCAGAATCTGGGAATGAGCTCTAATTCAATTGTTCTTTTCAGAGACACGGATAACGACGGCAAACCTGATATAACAGAGATTTTTCTTACCGGCTTAAATCAGCCCTTTGGAATGCTGATCTTAAATAATTCATTTTATGTAGCTAATACTGACGGGTTAATGATGTTTCCGTATAAGGAGGGGCAGACAAAGATCACAGCGAGCGGAAAAAAGATCCTTGACCTTCCAGCGGGCGGATATAATAATCACTGGACAAGGAATATTATAGCCAATGCCGGGCATACCAAGATATATATTTCTGTTGGATCTGGTAGCAACGTGGCAGAAAATGGTATAGAAAATGAAACCCGGAGGGCAAATATTCTCGAGATAAATCCTGATGGAAGCGGTGAACGGATCTATGCAAGCGGACTTCGTAATCCGGTAGGCATGGACTGGAATCCTGAGACCAATGTGTTGTGGGCGGCAGTAAATGAACGTGATGAACTTGGTGATGCGCTGGTACCTGATTATATTACCGGTGTTAAAGAAGGGGGCTTCTATGGCTGGCCTTATTCTTATTTCGGGCAGCACGAAGACCCGCGGAGAAAAGGTGAGCGCCCGGATATGGTGGCGAAGGCTATCGTTCCTGATTTTCCTCTTGGTTCTCACACCGCATCTTTAGGTTTTACATTTTACGATGGTAAAACATTTCCTTCCAGGTATCATAATGGTGCTTTTATTGGTCAGCATGGTTCGTGGAACCACTCGCAGTTAGTGGGATATAAAGTAGCTTTCGTTCCGTTTAAAGACGGGAAGCCTTCGGGGAAAATAGAAGACTTTCTTACGGGCTTTATCGCCAACCGGGAAAAGAGTGAAGTTTACGGGCGTCCGGTGGGAGTTGCTGTTATGGCAGATGGTTCTTTACTTGTTGCCGACGATGCCGCCAATACAATTTGGAGGGTAAGTGCAGGAGGATAAAAAGATATTTTGTATCTCTGTATACAAAATAGAATGAATAAAAAGCTGACCCTCTTTACCATTGCTGTATTTGCAATTTATATTGCCCGGGCACAACCGGCAGTTGATACTGTTTCGCAGTTGAAAGAAGTAGAGGTAAAGGCCTACTTTAACAGCCAGCCGGTGCTGGGCCTTCCGGCCAGCGTAAGTGTCGTCAGTAAAGCTCAGTTGCAGGAGCAGCAATCTTATTCACTGCTTCCCTCTCTGAATTCCGTTCCGGGGGTACGTATGGAAGAGCGCTCTCCGGGAAGTTACCGCCTTTCAATCAGGGGCAGTTTGCTCCGTTCGCCGTTCGGCATCAGGAACATAAAAATTTATATGGATGATTTTCCTCTTACAGATGCCGGGGGAAATACCTATCTGAGTTCCCTGGACGCCGGGGGGATTGGGGAAATTGAACTATTAAAAGGCCCTGAAGCCAGCATTTTCGGTGCTAATACCGGCGGTGTGGTTCTGCTGGGAACATCCACCGCAAAAAAAGATTCTGCTTTGTTTAACGCAGAAGTTACCGGAGGTTCATATGGGTTGTTTTATCAGAAGGCTTCCCTTCTGAAGTCATGGAATAAGGCAGATCTGAATCTCAGCCAGGCTTACCAGCGGTCAGACGGCTACAGGGAAAACAGCAGCCTAAAGCGTTATTATTTTCATGCCGTTCCCCGGTGGTCATACTCAGAAAAAGGAAAATTAAGAGCTCTTTTAGTCTATTCAGACATGAATTATCATACTCCCGGAGGTTTAACTGAAGGACAGGAAGCAGAAAATCCGCGTATGGCCCGGCCTTCAGCGGGTGATATGCCTGGGGCTGTTAGTCAGAAAGCCGGGGTAAAGAATAAGACCTTTTTTGCAGGCATTCTTCATGCGATGGTTTTCTCTGAGAGATTACGGAATGTTACAGCTTTCACCGGGTCTCATACTGATTTTGAAAATCCCTTCATAACAAATTATGAAATACGGAATGAAAATTCGGCTGGGGTAAGAACGTATTTCGAGCTTAAAAACCAACCTCAGGCGGAAATAACATGGAGCTGGCAGGCCGGATTTGAAGCACAGCAAACAAAATCAGAAATAAGTAATTTTGGTAACAGGGGAGGAGTTGCCGACACCCTGCAGGCAGCCGACCGCATTACTGCCAGTCAGCAGTTCTTCTTTACGCATTTTTCTGCTCATATTGCAACAGGACTAATATTGGAGGCGGCGGCAAGTATAAATTCATATAGCTACAAATATGGAAGCTTAAACAACCAGGCCTCTGAGACGGCTACCAGGCGGTTCAATAAAGAGCTGATGCCAAGGATTGCCTTATCATATACTTTAAATAATAATTTTGCATGGCGGGCTTCGGTGAGCCGCGGCTATTCTCCTCCGGGCACTGCCGAAGTGAGGGCCTCTGATAATATTGTTAATACGGCATTGGAGGCAGAAACCGGCTGGAATTATGAAACAGGAGTAAGGATCTCTCTTCTTAATAACATGATTTACTTTGACGGGGTGGTTTTTAATTATCATTTAAAGGATGCCATTGTAAGACGCTTAAATGAAGGAGGGAACGAATATTTTATAAATGCGGGAGGTACCCGGCAGACAGGGATCGAATCGCAGCTTCTTACCTGGCTGATCCCTGCCCGGAAACGGGGACTGCTAAGAAGTGTTCAATTGCGTAACAGCTATACGTACAGTTCTTTTTTCTTTAAAGAATACAGGAATGCCGGAAACGATTATTCGGGCAACAGGCTTACGGGGGTTCCCCGTAATGTGCTTGTAACATCTCTGAACCTGGATTTTCCTTACAGGATAAGTTTATACAGCCAATATAACTATACTTCATCTATTCCGTTGAACGATGCCGGAACTGACTATGCAGAGAGCTATCACCTTGTACAGTTAAAAGCTGCCTGGAGTACACCGCCTCACCCGAAATCACGGTTTTCTGTTTATGCAGGGGTTGACAATCTTCTCAATCAGAATTACAGCCTTGGAAATGATCTGAATGCTTTTGGCGGAAGATATTTCAATCCGGCTCCCGAAAGGAATTTCTTTGCGGGGATCAGGGCTGATTTCTAACCTTTAATAGAACAGATGCGGGAGCCTGATTGCTGAAACATAAAATGTATTTTTAATATATCGGCGTAATTCGGAAGTAATCTCTATATTTAGAATATTATTCTATATGCGATCAGAACAAATTTATCATTCCCTGATCCTTAACAAGGTAAGCAATTATGAATGGCTCCGCCTTTATATCCCTTTTTGAACGACTTCCCGGAATGCTGTATCAGTGTAATGCAGATAAAATCATTACTTATATCAGTTCCGGTTGCTTTGAGTTAACGGGCTATAAGCCTGAAGAACTTCAGGATCATTGTTTTACTCTTTTAACAGACCTTGTATGTGCTGAAGATAGGGAGCGGATCAGACAGTGCTGTGATAAGGAAAAGGAGAACGGCATTGAGTACCGCATTACTGACCGTAACGGCAATGTAAAATGGATCAGGGAAGTAACCCATAGCACCTGCAACGGTGCCGGTGATCTGATCAGTACTGAAGGGTATTTAGCAGAGGTTCCGGAAAGTAAACGGTATGATAAAGAGAGTTTTTCGGCACTTATTCTTCATGCTTTTCTGAAAGGAGTACCAGACCTGTTATTGAAGGTTAATTTAGATGGAAAGTATGTGGCATTCAGTGATGAAGATATTGACCCGTATTATCAGTCTTCTGCCGGTAAAGATCTGAAAAACTTTTTTCCGCCACCGGTAGCAGCAGAATATATTAAGTTTACAGGAAAGGCAATTGAATCGGGCCAGGCCGAGATCTATGAATATAAAACAGGAAGCCGGGAGAACGGGTTTGCATACTTCGAATCGAGGTTTGTGAAGATCTCTTCTAAAGAAGCAATTGTTGTGGTAAGGGATATCACTCAGTTCGTAACAGATAAGGAGCAGATGAGGGCGACTAAGGAATTTTACGAAGATGTTATAAATAGCGTGAATGTAGACATTGCCGTGCTTGATAAAGATAACAATTATCAGCTAATCAGCAAGGCTGCTATAAAAAGTGCGGAGCTGCGTAAATGGATCATTGGGAAGAATGATTTTGATTACAGCAGGTTAAGAGGTAAAAGTGATAAGATTGCTGAATCAAGGACCAGGATGTATCATCTGGCGGATGAATTGAAGCAACCTGTAGAGTGGCTTGAGGAACTGGAGGACGAAAGCGGCAGTAAGCGGTTTTTTGTAAGGACCTTAAAGCCTTTTAAAAATGCTTATACCGGATATAAAGTAGGGTACGGTATGGATGTTACCGCCCTGAAAGTTGTTCAGGATGAACTTTTACGGCGTGAACATCTCCTGTCGTTTAGCCATAAACTTGTTAAAACCGGGTACTGGGTGTACTACCCGGGTGTCGATAAATACGAATGGAGCGATGGTGTTTATGAAATACTGGAAATAAACAAAAACGATATTTTGCCATCTCTCAATGTTTATTATGACTTCATTCATCCTGACGACAAAGAGACCTTAATACAATATGTTAAAGATCTTATTCATAAGAAGATCTCCGGCTCAGTTGAGTTTAAAGTATTAACCGCAGGAGGCGAAGTAAAATATATCCGCGAACTATCTTCTGCAAGACAATCAGATACAGAGGAATATATATTTGGGGTAATACAGGATATTACAGACGTAAAAAAGAGTATAGAGGAACGTGAGCTTCTTATTAAGGAAATTAATAATAAGTATAATGATCTGATGCAGTTTAGCTATATTGTTTCCCATAACCTGCGCAGTCCGGTAGCGAATATCATTGGAATGTCGTCGCTGCTGAATTCTGATCTTGCAGAGGCGGAAAAGATCCAGATGTATGATTACATCATGCAATCGGCGCAGTCGATAGATACTGTAATCAGGGACCTGAATCATGTGCTTTCTACACGGAACACGTTAAATGAAAAGAGGGAGAAGCTCATCCTGAGAGAAATTATTGAAGACATTTGCTATAACCTCCGTGAACAGATCAATGAGTCGGGCGCTTCAGTCATCCTTAATATAGATTCAGATGCCAATGAGCTTTACAGTATCAGAAGCTATGTACAAAGTATTTTTCATAATCTGATCTCTAATTCTATCAAATATAAGGCAACAAGCCGGGCTCCGCTGATAACAATTTCTGCGAGAAAAGAGACTCATAATATTCTTGTGGAAGTTTCTGATAACGGAACAGGCATTGACCTCAACCTTCATAAAAATCAGCTTTTTGGCTTATATAAACGTTTTACTACTGAGAAAGAAGGGAAAGGCCTTGGTTTGCATATGACCAAAGCTCAGGTAGAATCGCTTGGCGGTTCCATCTCTGTTGAAAGTGAAGTTGGAACAGGAACTATTTTTAAAATTGTATTGAAGTAGCGCCGGTTGATATTTCTGACCGGAAGACATTATGGTTATCCTAATGTAAAATACAAAGATAATTCTGGCATCTATTCCTGTAGCCGTTCATTATTTCTAATTTTGCCGTGCAATAGAGACGGAGCATACCGGAATAGTATGGGAAATTCCATTCCTGCAAAGAATAAAATAATATGGACTGCTGTCCTGCTGATCAGTATAGTATATATATCAGGCCTGTTTGTTCCTTTGATGGATAATGATTCGGCCCATCATGCCGGAATCGCATTACATATGTACCTTACCGGGAATTACACTTTCCTTATTGATCAGGGGCAGCCCTACCTTGATAAACCTCATCTTCTTTTCTGGCTTTCGGCCTTGTCGTACAATATATTCGGGGTAAATACCTTTGCATACAAGTTTCCATCTTTGCTGTTTACTATACTGGGTATTTACTCAACTTACCGGCTCGGAGCCCTGCTGTATACAAAGAAGGCCGGCTGGCTTGCATCGCTTATTTTAAGTACGTCGTGTGCGTTTGTTCTGGCTAATAACGATGTAAGGATGGAAGCCATCTTAACCGGGGCCATAATATTTGCTGTATGGCAGCTTTACGAATATGTTGCATATAAGAAATTTAAGAACATGGCATTAGCTGCTTTGGGTTTGGCGCTTGGCTTTTCAACAAAGGGAATGATAGGCGTTGTAATACCGGCCTGCGCGATCCTTTTTAATTTAATATACCAGGGGAAATGGAATATGATCTTCCATTGGCGATGGCTTCTGCTGGTGCTGATGTTCGGCTTTTTTATTTTTCCTGTTGTATATTCATATTATCTTCAGTTTGACCTTCATCCGGAAACAACGGTAAGGGGGGTAAATAATATTTCGGGAGTTAAATTTATTCTCTGGAACCAGAACATTGAGCGGATGAAAGGCGAAGGTCACCTGCAGAAGCATAAAGATTTTTTCTTCTTCTTTCATACCTTTTTATGGGCTTTTCTTCCATGGAGCCTGGCAGCCATTGTTGCAGCCGGATCGGGGATAAAATCCATATTTAAAACTGCCCCGGGCGGTAAAAGACCTTTTGAGATCCTTACGGTAGGCCCGGTAGTCTTCTTTATGATATTTTTCTCTCTGTCTAACTTTAAGCTGCCTCACTATCTAAACTGTCTGTTTCCTTTATTTTCAATTATGCTCGGCGGCTTTCTGGCAGAGAAGGAGGAAAACATAAAGCATGTAAGGCTTTTCCGGAATATCCAGTTATTTTCTGTTATTCTTACGGTAATTCTGGCTCTGATTCTGGATCTATGGATCTTTCCGGTAAGCAAACCGGCTGTTGCCGTTGTGCTGATACTGCTGCTGGGAGTATGGCTGGGTACCTTTTTCATAAGAACCAGCCTGTTTAATAAATCTGTAGCATTTACCTTTACTGCAGCTATTTTTATATTTGCCTCGCTTAATATGAATTTTTACCCCCGGCTCCTGACCTATCAGGCCGGAAATGAATTGGCTTTCAAAACAGAAGACCGGCATATCGACCCGAAGAAAGTGTATAATTATATGCCGGAGGATTATAGTTTTTCTTATGATTTTTATACGGCCTGGCAGCATGCAGAGATCAGTCTGGATTCTATTAAAGCTTCCGAAGGAAAGAAACAGGAGTTATGGGTTCTTACTTCTGAAGAAGGGAAATCTGATCTTGAAAAGAACGGGATTAAAGGAAGGGAAATTTATGCAGGTAAAGATTTCAGGGTTTCTGTTCTTAAGCCAAAGTTTCTGAATCCTGCAACCAGGGCGAAGGCTGTTACAACAATGTATCTTATTAAGTTATTCTAATTATTTGTCTATGAAAGATCTATCGGTAGTTATTCCTGTTCTTAACGAAAAAGAAAATATAGACCCTCTCCTTAAGGAAATCAGGTATGCCCTGGAAGGATTGGATTATGAAGTGGTTTTTGTAGACGATGGTTCTTCTGATGGCACACCAAAAGAAGTCAGGGAACATGCCGGTGAACAGGTAATGCTCGTTGAACTGCGTGGCAATTACGGGCAAAGCACTGCTATGATGGCAGGCATTGAGCATTCTTCAGGAAGGTATATTGCCCTTCTTGATGGCGATCTGCAAAATGATCCGCAGGATATTCCCCTGATGCTGGAAAAACTGCTTGATGAAGACTGGGATGTTGTTGCCGGATGCAGAAAGGACCGGCAGGATAATGTATTACTGAGGAAAATACCATCAAGAATAGCCAACAGCATTATCCGGAAAATGACAGGTGTACATATAAATGACTATGGGTGTACCCTAAAGGTTTTTAAGCGTGATATTGCCGAAGATCTGGGCCTGTACGGCGAACTGCACCGTTTTATTCCTGTTCTTGCCAAATTACAGGGGGCCAATATAACCGAGGTCGGCGTAAAACATCACGCCCGCAAATTTGGTAAATCGAAATATGGGCTGAACCGTACTTTTAAGGTGATGGCCGATCTGATCACCATGGTGTTCTTCAGAAAATATATTCAGAAGCCGATGCATTTGTTCGGAACAATGGGTTTTATTTCGCTTGCAATAGGATTACTTATAAATTTCTATTTATTATTGCTGAAAATCATGGGGCATGATATATGGGGCAAGCCCTTGTTAATACTGGGGCTCATATTCCTGCTGGGGGGTATTCAGTTAATTACAATAGGCATCCTAGCAGAAATAAGCATCCGTAACTATTTCGAAGGAACGCACAGAAAAACTTATAAAGTAAGAAGGATTTTTAATGGACAGGAAAAAGCTCTGGAGCATCACTAAGATAATTTTAAAAATAGGGTTTACTTTTTTACTGATTTACCTGATCCTTCAAAAGATTGATTTTAACGAGGTTAAGTTAATCTTTTTTAAAAGTAACCCCTGGTATATTGCTGCAGCTTTACTGGTTTATTTTATTTCGCAGGTGATGGCTTCCTGGCGGCTTTTGAGCTTTCTAAGGTGCATAGATCTTCATTTGAAGTTCAGCTTTAACTTCAGGCTTTATATGCTCGGGATGTTTTATAATGTTTTCCTTCCGGGAGGGGTGGGCGGAGACGGATATAAAATATACCTGCTGAGGAAAAAATTTCAGAAGCCAACACGGAAGATCTTCTTTTCTATGTTATTCGACAGGATCAGCGGCTTGTGGGCCATAGGTGCCATTTCTGTCGCTCTGATTCTCCTAATCCCCAGGATCGATATTCCAAAAGCATGGCCTTTTGCCGCTCTGCTGGCCGGGTCTCTGATCTATTATTTTATTCTGCGCAGGTTCTTTAAAGATTATACCAGATATTTCGTTCAGGCTCATTGTAAAGCGGTACTTGTTCAGTCGCTGCAATTGGTAAGCGTTGTCTTTATCCTCCTTTCCCAGGATTTTAGCGGTAAGTTTTCTCCATATCTGTTTAGCTTCCTGGTATCCTCACTTGCAACAATTTTACCTACTATCGGGGGGTTTGGAATCCGTGAATATGTAATGACCCACGCTTCTGATTTCTTTAGTATGGATCAGAACCTTGCCGTATTTACCGCATTTTCTTTTTATCTTTTATCAACGATTGCCGCTCTTCCGGGTATATGGTTTGTTTACCGTTCCCGGGAATTTGAACCAATGCCTGATGAGGATGAGGTGAAAGCAATAGAGGACGATGTTAATGAGACTATTGAAGGACACCATAATACTCTTTGACCCAATCATAAAATAACGGAAGCCCTTCTTCCAGTCTTGTAGAGGGATTGTATCCGAGAAGCTTTTGAGCTTTGCTGATATCTGCATATGTTACGGAGAGATCGCCGGGTTGCGGAGGCTGCCGGTCTATTACGGCTTTTGTTCCGCATATTATTTCAATCAGTTCAATTAACCTGTTTAGGGTAACCGTATGGTGGTTCCCGAGATTAATGATCTCAAAATCTGATTTATTATACTCTATTGCTTCCATAATCCCCTGTATAATATCATTGACGAAAGTATAATCGCGGCTGGCAGAGCCATCGCCAAAGACGGGAATCGGCAGGCCTGTTAAAATTGACCGGAAGAATTTGTGAATCGCCAGATCGGGGCGCTGACCGGGTCCATAAACCGTAAAGAAACGAAGTGCCAGAAAGCGAATTCCATAAAGATGACTGTAAACGTGACCCAGCATTTCTCCTGAAAGTTTGGTGGATGCATACGGACTTACCGGCTGAAGTTTTTCTTCTTCGTTCCAGGGAATGTGAGAGTTTACGCCGTATACGCTGCTCGAAGAAGCAAATATAAATTGCCTGATTTTCCGTTCGCGGGCAAATTCCAGCAATACCTGGGTTCCTTTAACATTGACATCCTGATAAAGCACCGGGTTTTTAACACTCGGCCTGACTCCTGCCCTGGCCGCCAGATGAATAATAATACTTACATCTTTTACTTCCTGAAGAACGTCCTCCCTGCGGATGTCTCCTTCAATAAGCCTGAACCGTGGATTGCCTGCAAACGGAAAAAGGTTCGATTCTTTCTGACTTCGCGGATAAAAATCATCGAAATTATCAATGCAGGTAATTTCGTATTCCTGGTTTTGTAGTAAAGTGCGGATTAAATTACTACCTATAAAACCTGCACCGCCGGTAACGAGAACGTGTTTCATTGCAATATTAAACAGATATACAAAACTACAGTTCCCGGAAAAACTTTTATCCCCGCTATGTCTTTTTTTGAAAATTTTAATCTTTTAGGTTTTAACTTTACATAGTCATTATTATATATTTTACCTTTGAATACTAATAATATTTTCAGCAGCGGCAGGGTAGGCCGTACTGGATATAAACCTTTTTAATATGAAGATTCTTATAACAGGTGCAAGCAGTGGAGTTGGTTTTGAGGCCGTGCTTGATTTAATTCTGAACAGCGATCATGAGGTAATTGCGCTTGCCCGGTCGGAAGATAAATTGCGGAAACTATACGAAATTGCTACAGGCCTGAATCCTTCGTGCCGGCTTTTTCCTGCTAAGTTTGATATTGTTCATGACGACTATGCTTCACTGGTTGCCTTTGTGAAAGAGCGGACAGGCAGTCTGGATATTTTAATAAACAATGCCGGTCAGTTAATTAATAAGCCTTTTGAATCGCTTACCCAGCTTGATTTTGCACAGATGCTGCAGAGTAACCTGCTGGGGCACGCAAAAATGATCCAGCATATGCTGCCTCTTCTTAATGAGAATGCACATGTGGTGAACATTGGCAGTATGGGGGGCTTTAGCGGAAGTGTTAAGTTCCCCGGACTTGCGGCCTATTCTGCGAGTAAAGCAGCCTTGCATACATTAACGGAATGTCTGGCTGTTGAATACAGCTCCAGAAATATACATTTCAATTGTCTTGCTTTAGGTTCGGCACAAACGGAGATGCTTGAGGACGCTTTTCCGGGATACCAATCGCCCGTGATGGCTTTTGAGATGGGAAAATATATTGCTGATTTCGCTTTAACCGGACATAAATTCTTTAACGGAAAAGTACTGCCAGTGGCGGTGACCACGCCATAATAATTTAGCTGCAGGGGGAATATCTCCATTCCCCCGCGGCTAAATTACATTTGTTTGAGTTCTGATACCAGCCTGGTAATAACGCTTTTGGCATCTCCAAAGAGCATAGAGGTTTTGGGATCATAAAACAACAGGTTATCTATGCCAGCATAGCCGGCATTCATTGAGCGCTTGTTAATAATAATGTTCCTTGCATTTTCAGCTTCGAGAATCGGCATTCCAAAAATCGGGGATGACGGATCTGTCTTTGCAGCCGGATTTACCACATCATTTGCCCCTACGACGAACACGACGTCTGTAGTTGGAAATTCAGGATTAATGTCGTCCATCTCACATAGTTTTTCATAATCAACATTAGCCTCCGCAAGTAATACGTTCATATGGCCGGGCATCCGGCCTGCAACAGGGTGGATGGCATACTTCACTTCTACACCATGATCCTCAAGGATCGTTTGTAATTCGTGGATGGCATATTGAGCCTGGGCAACAGCCAAACCATAGCCGGGAATGATAATGACCTTTTTTGAATAATTCATCAGCGTGGCGGTATCTGTAATGGAAATATCCCTGACATTGCCTTTCGCGTCATTTGAAGCTGTAGCAGCATGAGTACCGAAAGCTCCAAAGATAACCTGTAAAATAGGCCGGTTCATCGCTTTACACATCACAATGGTCAGTAACGTTCCGGCTGAACCAACGAGAATGCCGCCTGTTAGCATCACATGATTTCCGTAAAGAAAACCGCCAAATGCAGCGGCCACACCTGTAAATGAATTAAGCAGAGAGATAACTACGGGCATATCGGCACCTCCGATTGGAAAAACGAACATAACTCCATAGAGAAGGGACAGGGCGAGCAGTACATAAATCAATGCAACAGATCCCGAAAGGAACAACTGAGTGCTTACGATAACTACAAGGGCCAGTATGGCGAGATTGATATAATTATATTTAGGCAGCCTCACCGGCTTTTCAAGAGTTCCGTTGAGTTTAAAAAAGGCTATAATACTTCCGGCAAAAGAAACACTCCCGATTACCAGACCCGAAATGATGCAGATTAATGTTCCGGCAGCGGCAGGTACCGGATCTTCCATGGCCGCCGGGTTGGCCGTATATAAATGATTAAACTCTATCAGCGAAATAAGGGCGGCACATGCCCCTCCCATCCCGTTAAACATGGATACTAATTCGGGGATTTTTGTCATCTGTACCCGCTTTGCGGTCGTCCAGCCTATGATGGTACCGGTAACGATGGCAAGGAATATTAATACATATACAATCGTGCTAACCTCTCCTTCATGAAGAAAAATTGTCCCTGCTATCGCAAGGCACATTCCTGCGGCGCTGATCAGGTTTCCTTTTCTCGCAGATTTCGGGTTCCCCATCATCTTCAGTCCGATGATGAATAATACAGAAGCAATGATATAAATGACAGACAATAGTTGATGCTGCATAGTGAATTTGTTTATAATGATGAACGGTGTATTATAATAGTTTTATCGTACATGTTAATCCTTTGAAATGATCCGGCTAAAGTAAGCCGGCCTGTCACTGAAAAGGTTTAATCTCAGATAAGGAATATTTATTTCTTTTTGAACATTTCCAGCATACGGTCGGTTACCACAAAGCCTCCTACCACATTCAATGTGCCAAGTAAAACAGCAAAAAAACCGAGCACCAGTGAAATGTAATCATCCTGTGATGTATTAAGCATAACAAATATTGCTCCTACAATTACTACTCCGTGTATTGCATTGGCCCCGCTCATTAAGGGGGTATGTAAAACTGTTGGCACTCCGCCAATTACCTCGATCCCTACAAAAATGCTTAAGATAACAAAGTAAATCATTTGCTCATTTTCACTGAGCAGAGTTAGAAAATTTTTAATTAGTTCCATGTGTATAATTTATATGGGTAGTATTAATTAAAACCGGACATTCTTCAGAGCTCAATCTATTGGCAATTAGAATGAATGCCTGGGAAATTCGATTTTCCCTGCTCTTGTTTCCGGTTTCTTTGGGAATGACTACTGTCACTGAGGAATAGAATTTATAACAGTGCTAAGTAACAGTATTTGCACGGTATTTCAAATGGAGTTTTATAAATATTTTATTTTAAGGGCAGGAGGGCGGTACCGGAGGCCGGAATTCTGAAACTGAAGACTGAAAATTGCCGGTCAGGGCCTGATTCAGGAAGGGAGGATGTGCTTTTCTGTGGTACCAGGAATTCTATGAGTTATTGTAACATTTTTCTTTCAACCGGTATAATCACCGCCGGGCTATGCAACCATTGCAAAATAATACCGTCTATACAGGAAACACACAGATATATGAAAAAACTACTTACCCTTTTATTTCCGCTAATGGTGCTGGTGGCATCGTGCGAGAAAAACGAATATCTTCCTAACAGAACAGTGGTTACCGACCTCGGTTTTGGGAGATGGATCAGCGACGATCACGGGAAAACTTTTAGTGCGGCTATAGACCTGCCCGAATTAGACGGATACCTTCAGGAAAGAGGAGGAGTAATGGTTTATGCCTCTTTTGATAATGGCGTTACCTACGAACAGATCCCTCAGGTTTATGATGGAATTGCTTATAGCTATGTTACCCGCCGGGGCCAACTGGTGATTGATATTCAGAGTTCCGACGGAACAGTATCAATAAAACCTCCTTCATTAATGACTGTAAAAATCGTGCTGATCGATTCGGATTACTAATTAAAAAAAGAGACGCCGCATCCGGTGTCTCTTTTTTTTAATCTGTCTATAGTATAAATTCTATTCTAATCCTAATTTCTCCATTACTTCCATACTTACACCGGTAGATGAGTAACCCCCGTCATGAAACAGGTTTTGCATAGTTACCATTCTTGTAAGGTCTGAAAATAAGGTTACACAATAATCAGCACATGATTTTGCATCGGCATTCCCCAGTGGAGCGATGGCATCTGCATAGTCATAAAAATCGCCAAACCCTTTGATCCCGGTTCCGGCAGTGGTTTTGGTCGGAGACTGCGAAACGGTATTAATACGTACCTTTTTATCCATTCCATAATGATATCCAAAGCTTCTGGCAATAGATTCAAGCATGGCTTTAATATCAGCCATGTCTGTATAAAACGGATAGGTGCGTTGTGCAGCCATATAGGTAAGGGCAACAACACTGCCCCACTCATTAATAGCATCCAGTTGTTTCGCAACGCTTAACATTTTGTGAAAAGATAAAGCTGATACATCTATACCCTTCATGAAATATTCGTAGTTTAATTCAGGATAAGGATTTTTCTTGCGGATGTTCACGCTCATACCGATGGAATGCAAAACAAAATCAATTTTTCCGCCCAATATCTCCTGCGATCTGACAAATAAATTTGTGAGATCTTCCACACTTGTTGCATCTGCAGCTACAATTTCTGAATTTGTTTTTTCTGCCAATGCGTTTATTTCACCCATCCTCATAGCAATAGGAGCATTGGATAGAACAAATGTAGCACCCTCTTCATATGCTTTCTCGGCTACTTTCCATGCAATTGAATTTTCATCCAATGCGCCTGTAATGATTCCGCGTTTGCCTTTTAATAAATTATAAGCCATGTAGTAATAATTTGGCGACTAAAATAAGTAAACTAATCTGTTAAATAAACCTTATGTTTTTTGTTTTTAGAGAAAACATATTTTCCCCCTTATTGAAGACTTTAACCCTCAGGCGTTTCTGCTTCAAGCAGTTGGCGCGCATGCTGAATGGCAAATTCTCCGGGATTTTCTCCGCTCAGCATTTTTGCAATCTCAATAACCCGGTCATCCCTGCTCAACAGGCTGATGTTGGTGTGGGTAATTTCCTGTTTTTCATCCTTATAAACGTAATAATGGTTTTCTCCCTTACTCGCTATCTGAGGAAGATGAGTAATAGCGATAACCTGCATTTCTTCAGAAAGTTTTTGCATAATGCGGCCAACTTTTAATGCTACTTCGCCGGATATACCTGTATCTATTTCATCGAAAATAATAGTTGGAAGGGCAATGTGCCTTGATATCAGTGATTTTATACTCAGCATCAGGCGGGAGAGTTCTCCGCCTGATGCCACCTTATTCATCGGTGCAGGCTCCTGACCTTTATTGGCGGAGAAGAGAAACTGGACCTTGTTCCTCCCATGCTGATTGAGCTGATCCTCATCAAGCAATACATTTTCGATCCTGAGCACTGCATTTGGCATGCCCACTTCTGTGAGCATTGCTTTTATCCGTTCTTCTATCGCCGGGATGACTTCATTTCTGCTTGCGGATAATGTATCCGAAAGCATTATCAGTTCTGCTTTTAGCCTTTGTTTTTCAGCCTTCAGCTTTTCAAGCTCGTCTTCGGCAAAGGAAATAGAGTAGAGTTTATCAGAGAGGCTTTCCCTGATCGCTGTCAGTTCCTGTATTGTTGTAACCCTGTGTTTTTTTTGAAGGGTGTAAATGATATTAAGCCTGTCGCCAATCTCAGTGGTACGCCCTTCGTCAATTTGGGTTTTCTGCTCCAGGCCTTCCAGTTCTGAGGCGATGTCTTTGATCTCAATCAGGCTGCTTTCCAGCCGACCGGCAAGATCCTTTGCAGCAGGCAGAAACTTTTCAATATGCTGTAACTGCAGCAACGATTCTTTGAGCTGTGTAACTGCTGCCTGTTCATTATCATTCAGAAGATAAACTGCAGACATCAGGTTTCTTTTAATCTCTTCTGCATGACTTAATGCGGTCATCTCAAGTTCCAGGCTTTCCTGTTCGCCTGCGACGAGTGAGGCCTGCTCCAGCTCGTTAAACTGGAACTGATAATAATCCATATCTGTCTTTGCCTGGCTGCTTTCCTCTTCAAGCTGTTTTAAGCGTGAAACGGTTTTTTTATAAGCCCGGAAGTTTTCCTGATAGTTCTCAAGCAAGGTTTTATTTGCAGCCAGCGAATCGACAACCAGAAGCTGAAACTGCTCGTCGTTTATTTCCAGGATGGCATGCTGTGAATGAATGTCGATCAGCAACTCGCCCAGGCTCCGTAAGACGGTCAGGTTAACAGGAGTATCATTTATAAATGAACGTGATTTTCCATCGGCTGAGATCTCCCGGCGCAGTACGGTTTCCTCCTCATAATCGAGGTCGTTGTCTTCAAAAAAGTGTACGAGATTATAGCCTGAAATATTAAAGATCCCTTCAATAATGCATTTTTTCTGCTGATTATAGAAGTATTTGCTTTCTGTTCTCTGCCCCAGGATCAAAGACAAGGCTCCCAGGATAATCGATTTTCCTGCCCCGGTCTCTCCTGTAAGTATATTCAGCTTGTTGGAGAATGAGATATCCAGATCTTCTATCAGGGCATAATTTCGAATGATCAAACGGCTTAACATTTCTTATTCTGAGTATGATTGATTTTTTATTTATAAAACTCTTTTTTTCAACGGCGGATGAACACGATAAACTATTTCCTTAATTCTTCGTCAGTACGGTATATTTACCAATATTGGCCGGATCTGCCGAGCTTAAGATATTGTACGCTCTGATCCGGTCGGGCGGAGGCGACTGGGCAATAATATTTACCAGCTCATCAGCCTTTGCCGTAAAGAAAACCTGGTTGAGCATCGATCCCTGCTGCTGTTTGTCTATTTTCTGAAGCTGCGGCAGGATAGCAAGGATCTGCTTCCGTCCCTTCTCCTGATTGTCGGCCATCAGGTCCAACCCGTTTCTGTGATAATCGTATAAAGCCTGCCTGATGGGATTGTAAGCTTTGTTGCCGAGGTTCTCAGCAAGCCAATACCTGTTTCTTAATCCTTCAAAAGCTTTCCATCCCGTGTAGGCTGTATTCTGAGCATTATTAACAACATTCTGGGCCCGGGCGAAATAGGGGCTTCCCCCGAATGCTGAAAAAGTATCGTAATCCAGTCCGGTAATGATATAAGCATAATAAGCCAGCAGCGATGTGAGGTTGTTATTAAAAGACTGATCTGAATAATCAAGCGGCTGTCCTTCTGCATAGCTGAAGCTGAAATCCTTGTCGCTCAGGTTCAGGATCGTCGAATTGTAACTGCTGCCATATACCGGGCGGCTTGACTGGATTTGGGCTTCTGCTTTGAAGCTGGAGGAACCATCCCAGTCTGAAATGTTAATTACAAAACTGCAATCTATCCGCTCCTGCGACTGGAGAATGTCGGATGACCATTTTCTGCCGTTTAAGAATTCACGGATAGCCGCTTCAAGAACTTCAAGCGGTCTTTTATTTGTATTTTGTACCTGAGGAGATAATATTTGCACGCGTGCATTCAGATCCTGGGCATTTACCAGAATTACAGAAAGGAGCAACAGGATAATTACTGTAAATCTTCGTGTCATACCAGGCTTATAATCTTTTTGCATATATCTTTAGCCACTTCTTCTTTCAGTTTCAACGGAAAATGCTCCTTATGAAGGTTCCGGTCTATAATTGTTATTTTGTTTGTATCCGACTTAAAGCCTGCCCCTTTATCATTCAAAGAGTTAAGAACAATAAAGTCAAGATTTTTCTTTTCAAGCTTTTTTACGGCATTCTCTTCTTCATCGTTAGTCTCCAATGCGAATCCAACCAATAACTGCCCATGTTGTTTCATCCGCCCGGCTTTTGCCAGGATATCGGTGGTTTTAATCAGGTCTATGCTAAAGTCCGGAGTATCCTTTTTGATCTTTTCCAGGGAGGGGTGTAAAGGCTTATAATCAGCCACAGCAGCATTCATTACAGCTATGTTAACGGAGGGAAAGTACTTTTCTACCTCTGCCGCCATTTCATCGGATGATGTAATGTTAATACGGGTGATGTTTTTCCCCGCGGCCTGCATTCCTGACGGCCCGCTGATAAGGGTGACATCAGCACCCAGCCGTGCCAGTTCTTCAGCGATGGCAAAGCCCATTTTGCCTGAAGAGTGGTTGCCTATAAATCGTACAGGATCTATTGCTTCATAAGTGGGGCCGGCTGTAACCAGCGCTTTCTTTCCTTTCAGAGGCAATCCGCTGGTAAGGGAAGTGTTCAGGAAATCTATGATCTCTTCGGGTTCAGCCATACGGCCTTCTCCGTTTAGCCCGCTGGCAAGCTCTCCATATCCTGGTTTTATCTGGATGTTTCCGTAGTCTTCGAGCCGCTTTACGTTGATTTGTACAGAAGGGTGCTGCCACATATCCAGATCCATTGCCGGGGCGAAATATACAGGACATTTAGCCGAAAGGTAAGCTGCGGCAAGAAGGTTATCGCATAAGCCGGAGGCAAATTTAGCAAGCGAATTAGCGGTTGCCGGAGCAACAAGCATCAGGTCGGCCCAGAGGCCCAGCTCAACATGACTGTTCCATTCGCCGGTATCTTCCCTGAAATAATTGCTGTAGACGGGGTTTTTAGAGAGGGTTGAAAAAGTAAGGGGACTAACAAAATGCGTTGCATCTTTTGTCATTATTACTTTGACGTTTGCACCAGCTTTCACCAGTAAACGAGTTAAAGTAGCAGATTTGTAACTGGCTATGCTGCCACAAACGCCCAGTAATATCTTTTTTCCTTCAAGCATAATCACATAAAGTCTTAAATAAAGCTTTAGCTTTATGCCTTCGCCTTCAGCTTTCAGCCCCTGAAGGTTCAAACTTAGAGAAAATATTTTATATGCTGTTTAATAGAAACAGCATATAAAATATTTTTATTAAAAAGTCTCTGGCTTTGCTTTGCTAATTGCCGGCAGTCCAAAGGTTTTATTTTTACCTTTTATTGCGCAGGTTCTTTCGCCGGGTTTCTGAAGTAAACTTTTCCGTTTAAGAATTCGTCGATAGCAATAAGCGTAGGCTTCGGCATACGCTCATAATGCTTTGATATTTCTATCTGCTCACGGTTTTCGAATACTTCTTCCAGATTATCATTGGAAGATGCAAATTCAGAAAGCTTGCCATGAAGTTCTTCCTTTATGTTATTTGATATCTGGTTTGCCCGTTTTGAAATAACTACAAGTGATTCGTAAAGATTATCTGTAGTTGTATCCAACTGGCGCAAATCTCGTGTAACTGTAGTTGGTGCAACCGTACTGTTTTTAGTATTACTCATCTTTTTTAGTTGTTTTATCTTCCTGATCTGTTGTTTTTCCCTGATCTGTTGTTTTAGTAGTTTTCTGCGCCGGCTGCTGTGCTGCCAGTAATTTTACTGCTTTAGAGATGCCCTCTTCAGATCGTTTTTTATAGTCCTGTACTTCTTTCAGATACTTGCTGTCTGGATGATCTTCTGCAAATTCAGATGCAAGGCTAACTGCTTCGCCAAACCGTTCTTCCTGCCTGATCTCTATACTGTTTTCGGCATAAAGATATTGAGCCTGCACAGTAAGGTATTCCATTTCTTCAGCATATTTGGTATCGGGAAAATCTCTCAGTGCATTTTTAAACGCAATAACTGCCGACCGGTAATTCTGAACATCGTAACTTCCGATATCAAGGTACAGGCGGGCATTTGCAAAAGCTTTTCTCTCAAGTTTGTCGCGCAGGTTGGTAATAAGATTGCTGGCCTCGGCAACCCTGTCGCTCTTGGGATAGAGATTTATAAAAAGTTGCAGTGATTCGATTGCCTGTTTTGTGTTTTCCTGATCAAGGGTGAAATTCGGAGATTCAAGATAATAACAATAAGCCGACATATAACGGCAGTCTTCTGCCCGTGCACTGTTAGGATATGTATCAGCAAAAACCTTGAACTGGTATCTGGCAGTAGTATAATCTTTTAACTGGTAATTTGTATAGGCAAAATAGTAGGAGAGGTCTTCTGCTTCCGCATGACCCCTGTATTTTTGCATCAGCCCGTCGAACAGGGTTAGTGCCTTACTATAGTCTCTTTTATTATAAAGGCGTATGGCTTCCTGATATTTTTTTGCCGTGTCGTTGCTTTGAACTAATTTTTCAAATTTGCTTTTACAGCCTGCAACTCCTGCTATTAATATAATTAAACACCACGTTAGTAAACGCTTCTTTTTAAACATCCTGCAAAGATACATTAAATCAAAATAATAGTCAATCCCATATTACAGGGTGCGAAGATATAAGAATATAATTACCGGCATTGCTTTTTAACAAACCTTAACAAAGCAATCGAGTTTTGGATCTGACAGAATTAAAATAGGAGAAGGTATATTGCATATTAGTTTCTGTCTATATATTATGGATACTGCAACGCCGCCGCGTTATGGATCCCGCCACATCTTTGCCTTGTGCCGGTTAATAAACTGCCCTTGAGTAATCCCTTTTGAATAAACGGAACGGATCTGCCAGAGACATTTCCTTCTTCCGGTCCCTTTGAGTTGGTAGTCTTATATTAATTTAGGTATGTATTGTATTATATTATAGGGATTACAGGGACATAGGGTGTGTATGTGGTTTGTACAGAATTGCCGTCTTGCAGAACGCAGCAACCCACATCTCCGCGTCTCAGGAACTGGAACACAATTCTTAATTTGTGATTCAGGGTGTATAACTAATCCAGGATTATCAATACAGGCGGTACCGAATGCCTGACCAAACGCATACCTGTGCCTGATGTAGTCAGGATAATATGGGGATCATGTCGGGATAATGTCGGATAAAAGTCCGACATTATCCCGACATGATCCCCATGAGATGCCGATATTATCCTCATATGATCAGGCATTGGTCAGGGTTTGGTTTGGTTTTGGAATTGGCAGGAGTATATATACG